>CALBXO010000388.1 GCA_937890335.1 uncultured Pseudomonadota bacterium
CTTGGCGACGACCCGCGAGGGCTACGCCAACCTCTGCAAACTCGTGACCGTCGGCAGGCTTCGCTCACCAAAAGGCCGATCCGTCGTCTCTTTTGACGACGTCGCCCATCATGCAAAAGACCTCATCGCGCTTTGGGGCGGTGACGAGAGCGTGCTTCTAGACGCATCGATAACTGATCAAACGATCGATTCTGTAGGTGACCTGCTCAAACGTGCATTCGACGACCGTATTTTCGCACTTATCACTCGGCACCGTCGCGACAGCGAATTACGCACCGAAGCGCTCCTTCGCCAACGCGCTGAGAGGCTGAATCTTCGGCGTGTTGCGAGCAACGAGGTGCTGTACGCAAACCCGGCAAGACGACCGCTTCAAGACATCCTTACTTGCATCCGCAACGGAGTGTCGATCCACAACAGCGCCGCCTACACGAAGCCGAACGCTGAGCACGACATCAAGTCACCTCACGCCTTCTCGCAGCTCTTCGCCGACGATCGAATTGCGGTTGCGAACACGCTCGAGATCGCGGATCGCTGCAACTTCTCCATGGGCGAGCTGCGTTATCGCTACCCGTCTGAGCGGCTCCCTGACGGTCGAACTTCTGCTGATCACTTGTGTCATCTGACCTGGCAAGGGGCATTCAAGCGCTATGACGTGAGCCACATCGACGAACTAAGCGGCGACGTACGAGCGCAGATCGAACGTGAACTATCACTCATCATCGAACTCGATTACCCCGGGTATTTTTTGACGATGCACGAGATCGTCCGCTTCTGTAGAAGCGAGGGGATCTTGTGCCAAGGCCGCGGATCTGCGGCCAACTCGACGGTCTGCTACTGCCTCGGAATTACAGCCGTCGACCCTGTGCGCATGGGCCTGCTGTTTGAACGTTTCATCAGCCGCGAACGAGCCGAGCCGCCCGATATTGACCTCGACATTGCCCACGAGCGGCGCGAGGAGGTGATCCAATGGGTCTACGAGCGTTACGGCCGCAAGAAGGCTGCGATGGTGGCGATCTTTGTGCGCTACCGCGGACGGTCCGCCGTGCGGGACGTGGGCAAGGCGCTTTGCATCCCGGAGACGTCGCTCGACCGGCTGGCCAAGCTCTTGTCCTGGTCGGGCGGTCCGAGCGCGGATGTGCTCCTGCAGGCGGGGATCGATCCGGAGCTTGCGAGCAACCAACGCCTGCTGGAGCTTGTGGCGGAGATTCGAGAGTTTCCGCGCCATGTGGGCATCCACCCCGGCGGGTTCCTGCTCGGCAATGTACCCGTCTACGACCTGGTCCCCATTGAGAACGCGACCATGGAGGACCGCACGGTCCTGCAATGGGACAAATACGATGTGGAGGACATGAACCTGTTCAAGGTGGACCTGCTCGGGCTGGGTGCGCTCACCTTGATCGACAGGTGTTTTCGGCTCATTGCCGACCACCGCGGCCCCCAGCTCGACATGGCGTCGCTGCCGGCGGGGGACAAAGAGACCTACGACATGATCTGCGACGCCGACACCGTGGGCGTGTTCCAGATCGAGAGCCGCGCGCAGATGGCGATGCTGCCGCGGCTGCGCCCGCGTCACTTCTACGACCTGGTCATCGAGGTGAGCATTGTTCGTCCGGGCCCGATCTCCGGAGACATGGTCCACCCCTATCTTCGGCGCAGAAACGGCGAGGAGCCCGTCGTCTACCCGCACAAATGCCTGGAGCCGGTGCTGGCGCGGACGCTCGGGGTGCCGCTGTTCCAGGAGCAGGTCATGAAGCTGGCGATGGTGGCGGGCGGGTACACGCCGGGGGAGGCGGACCAATTGCGGCGCGACATGGGCGCGTGGCGCAGCTCGGGGCGCATCGACAGGCACCGCGCGCGGCTTATTGGACGCATGAAGGAGCGCGGCATCAGCGAGGAGTTTGCCGAGCGCGTCTTTCAGCAGATCCGTGGCTTTGGCGAGTACGGTTTCCCAGAGAGCCACGCGGCGAGCTTTTCACTCATCGCGTACGCCACCGCGTGGCTGCGTTGCCACTACCCGGTGGAGTTTACGTGCGGGATTCTCAACGCGCAGCCCATGGGGTTCTACAGCCCGGCGACCTTGGTGGACGACGCCAAACGCCACGGGGTCACATGCCTGCCGGTGGACGTGAACCACAGCGATTGGGACTGCACGCTCGAGCACAATGGTGGGGCGCTGCACGCCGGGGTCGAGTCCAACGACAAATTCAGCTTTGCGGTGCGCATGGGGTTTCGGTTCATGAAAGGCGCGCGGGAAGAGGAGTGGCTGCGCCTGGACGCGGCGCGCAAGAGCGCCGGCGCGTACGTGGATGTGGAGGACTTCGCGCGGCGCACGCGCGTGGGTGAGAACACGTTGATGCGCCTGGCGCAGGCGGGGGCGTTTGAGGGGTGCGTGGGCACGCCGCGCATGGACGCTGTGGACGGGCACTCGCGCAGGTCCCACCTGTGGCAGGCGCGCAGCGCGCTGGCGCGACGCAACGACACGCTGGTGGTGGAGGAGACCGAGGCGGTGCCGGCGTTTGCCGAGCTCGATGCCTTTGACACCGTGGCCTGGGACTATGTGTCGAGCGCCCACAGCGTGCGCGGCCACCCGCTGGAGTCCTTCCGTGAAGAGCTCGACAGGCGCGGCTTCCCGACCGCGGAGCGCATTCGCGAGCTGCCGGATGGCAAGTGGATCAACGCCGCGGGTTTGGTGATCACAAAGCAGCGCCCAGGCACGGCGTCTGGGGTGATGTTCATGACGGTGGAGGACGAGACCGGGTTTATGAATCTTGTGGTCTGGCCGCAGGTCTTCGAGAGGTTCAGCGTGATGATAAAGACCGTGCATTTCATTGGGGTCAGCGGACGCGTGCAGGCCAAGGACGGCGTGGTGCATGTGATCGCGCAGAGCTTCTGGACACCGCGCCTGGACAAGACGCCCATCAAGACGCGCAGCCGGGACTTTCGTTGATGGGTGGCCCGCGCCGCTGCTCCGCACACCTGAACTTTGCTTTGCCTGCGTCGTCGCCAGCACGCGACCACCGTCATCGTCGGGGTCTCCACGCCCTCGTGACGAAACCTTCGCTTGTTCAGGGCCTCGGGGTAGCATCGGCGCATGCAGAGCATGTGTGGACGCTTGGAACAGGTTCTTGTGGCGCGGCCCACGGGGTGGGGCGCGGGTTGTGATTGGCGCGGGCTCGGGTACCGGCGCGCGCCGGATGCGGCGCTGGCGGCCGCGCAGCACGAGGCGCTCGTGGCGATACTCCGCGCGGGCGGCGCGGAGGTCTTGGAGTTGGACGGCGATGGTTTGAGCGCGGATGCGGTCTATACCCACGACGCGTCGTTCCCCACGGACGCCGGTGTCATCGCGATGCGCATGGGCAAAGCCGCGCGCGAGGAGGAGCCCGGAGCGCATGTGGCGCGGCTGGCCCAGCTCGGCGTGCGGCAGCTTGGTGCCGTGGAAGCGCCCGGGTCGGTGGAGGGGGGCGACCTCGTCTGGTTGGATCCGCGCACGCTGCTCGTCGGGCGAGGCTTCCGCACGAACGCGGCGGGCGTCGCGCAGCTGCGCGCGATGCTGCCGAACGTGGAGATCATTGAGGTGCACCTGCCGTACGGCAACGGACCGGGGGAGTGTCTGCACCTGATGAGCTTGATGAGCGTGCTGGACGAGCGGACGATTCTCGTTGACCGCGCCTGGCTGACCGTACCTTGTTTCACGCTCTTGTCGTCGCGCGGGATTCGGCTCATCGATATCGATGGTGACGAGCGGGACGGGTTTGCTTGTAACGTTCTTTCGCTCGGCGGCGGCCGCGTAGTGGCGCTTGAACAAAGCCCTGCGACCAACGAGCGTATGCGCGACGCCGGGTTCTGCGTGCTCACGTTTGACGGATCTGAGATCGCGCTCAACGGGGGCGGTGGGCCCACGTGCCTGACACGCCCCCTGCGGCGCGGCTATCCTGACGATGGACGGAGGATGCGTCCGTAGATTCGGAAGGCGGGGGAGACGCCCTCGGACCAGGAGATGAAGTAGCTTCCGTCGCCAAGGTCGGTCAGGGCGATGCCGTAGGGGGCGACGGCGAACTCGGTGTCGATCCAGATCTTCTTGCCGTCGGGACCCGCCCAGTAGAGCTGGTTTCGAATCCCGCTGATCTGCCGGTACCACGCGATGACGTCTCCCTGCGCGACGGCTGAGTGCAGCTGCTTGCCCGGCTCGGAGAACCTGGTCTTGATCCCGGTGTTCAGGGCGTGCACCTCCACCTGCATCCCGTCTGTGCGGGAAAAGAGCGCGCCATCAGGTCCCCATCCGAGAGATGGGCCCGTGCCCTCGAGCGCCTCGATGCCGTCGTCGGTGGCGAGGCGGATCTGGTCGCCGTCGTGAGACCACGCGAGCCACTCCTGCCCCTCCCGCACGAGCAGCGACGGTCCGGCCTGGGTTCCGGGCTGACCCTCTTCAAAATGGGTCAGCTCGCCCGGTGATCCGTCCGCGTCCAGTGTCGCCCGGAACACGCGGAACTCGGTCTCGCCGGCCCGGACACCGGCCATCTCCCAGGTCCCATTCGGCCCGGTGGCCAGGGAGGCCATCCAGGCGTTGCCCTCGTTGGGGAAGATGCGATCCTCGGCGTCCAACCACGTGCCGTCCGCTGACATGCGCCGGTAGCGCAGGCTGAGATTATCGGGCTGCATTCCGTCGTCTGTGCTCCAGGCGATGATGATCTGCCCGGACTGGGCCGCGATGGCGGGGTCCACGTCGTTGAAGTCGGTCGTGTTGACACGCTGGGGTGGCACGCTGGGGTTCCCGCCGCAGTCAAAACCGGCCACCCAGACATCAAACGTGCCCTCTGGGTCGGGGACGTTGTAGGTGAGCCACAAGGTCTGCCCATCCCACGCCGTGGCGGCATGGATCTGGGTGTCGGGGCCGTCGGGGGCCAGGGCGAAGTTGCCGTCCTGCGCGGCAGCCTGGCAGGACGGCGGAGCGTCGGGGCCGACGTCGCTGCCCGCGTCCACATCGGGTCCGGGATCGGTCTCAGCGTCCGCGCCGGTGTCCGACTCGGACGGGGCAATCTCGGTCGTATCGCCGCACCCCACCGCCACGGAGGCGCCAAGAACGAGCGTTAGAGAAAGGCGAAGGATTTTGCGCATGGTGTGCCGATGGCCCATCTGTAATGATGGCCCGGTAGTAGTCGGACTTCTCACGCCGAGCAACCACCCGGTCCGCGGTCGTCCGTGCCACAAGGCGGTCGTCGCTGGACCCGGTTGTCTTTCGAGTGGGTGCACAAATGTCGAAAGGGATTATGGAGAGTCGTTGCCTGTCTGCCTGGGAGACGTTTTTGCGTGCATTGATGGTTGCGATTCTGGTGTTTGGGCTGGGGTGCGGGGGCGACACGAAGCCGCCGCCGCAGACCTGTGAGGACGGGGCTGGCCTGTGTGCTCACCCGGTCAACCGCGCGCTCGTGCCGAGGCTCGAGGCCGCCGGGTTCGTGCCCGCGCAGGGGCCCGCTTTGGAGCTGTGCCGCAGGATGACGCTCGATCTGGTGGGCCGGCTTCCCGCCGAGAGTGAGCTGGATGCCTGTGCGTCGGAGAACGCTGGCGCCATGGCGGACCGGCTCATGGCCCTGCCCGAGTATGACGCCTACCAACGTCGAATCTGGGCTCGTCGCCTCGGGCTCGACACCAGCTACACGGTCTGGTGGCAGAACGATCATATGGATCGCCTGGTTGGACGGCTGGTGGCCGGTGAACTCGGCTACGACGAGTTCGCCGGGACGGCCCTGACCCACCCGGCCTTCTTTGTTCCGGCCAAACTGCAGGGCGACTACGAGTCCCGGATGTACGAGGTCTTCCTTGGCCGTCCGGCGCGCGCAGACGAGATCATGGCCCTCCGGCCCCTGGTCGCCGGTACGCTGACTGTGCGGCAGGTCTGCGACGGCAGAGCCACCGAGATCCAGTACCAGGCGTGCCTGGAAGAAGAGGCGGAGGGCGAGCGTGACCCGGACGACGAACCCTGCCAGCGCAACTGCTTTGGCGAGGCCCACGAGGGGCTGGCCAACGAGTGCGGCTGTCCGATTCTGGAGGACCCGGAGGAGTACGGTCAGCCCGTCTTTGGCTGTGCCGGCACGGCGTTTGGCACCACGGTGGACCTCGGGTTCAGCGAGTGCGAGGAAGAGGACTTTGAGAGCCGCCGGATCTTCAGACGCCTCATGGATCGCACCGCCGGTGACCGCAACGTCTGCGAGGGGATCGGGACGGACTGTCGCGACCTCGAGCTTGTCTATGACGAAGACGGAGAGCGGTTTGAGCCTGCCTTGCCGCTGGGCGAGGCCACAGAGCTCGTATGGGACCGATTGGGGGTGGTAGGCGACGCGCTGGTGTCGCGCGCGGACTTCTGGGAGGCGGCTGTAGACGCGGAGCTGCAGACCTTGCTTGGTTGGTGGCAGACGAGCTTGCGGCAGCCCGACACGGACCTGCCAGCCATCCGGGCCGTGCTCACCGAGCACCTGCGCACCACAAAGTCGGTGCGCTCACTTCAGCGTCTTGTGGTCACGAGTCTCCTCTACACCATGCCGTCCGAGGGCCTGGCGGCGGCCGCGGGGGTGGAGATTGACCCGCTGACCGCACCGGCGTGGAGCGCGGGGCCGAGCAAGTTTCTCAGCGGCGAGCGATGGCTCGACGCAGCCCAGGCGGCCGTGGGCGACTCACTGTGGGGCGCATGCGACAGGCGGTTTGCCTCGGGCGATCCCTGGCTCTCCTATGAGAAGTCGGTGCTGGTGGGCGAGGTGGAAGAGACGGACCCCAGTTTTGATCTCGACTGGGCCTACGAGACGTTGGGCGAGGACAGCGAAGAGCTCGACCAGTTTGAGGAGTTTCTCTACGAGCGGGCTGCGTACCATGTGCTCGGTGCCGAGATGGGTGGGTGCAAGCCCACGCCGGCCCCCCCGCTGGCCAATCTCGCCATCGTGAGTTCCCAAGCGCGCGCGTCGACGGCGTTGTGCGCACTTGGGCGCCGCGCCTCGCCGCCAGGGCTGGAAGCAGCCGATACGTCACCGGCTGCCCTCGCTGCGATTGCTGCCTACCAGGCGCGCCGATTCCTCACCGCTTCCCCGGACGGCGAGGTGGCCACAATTCTCGCGGAAGACATGGCCGCCTGCGTCGCGGATGGCGCGTGCGGGGACGCGTTGGTCGCGGCGCGTTGGTCTTGTGCGCGGGTCCTGGATTCCACTTCCTTTGCCATCTATTGAGGGGCCGCCATGAGTAAGAAACATGCCAGCATGAGCGCCTGCCCCGCCTGCCAGAGCAGTCGCCGCGATTTTCTAAA
>CALBXO010000389.1 GCA_937890335.1 uncultured Pseudomonadota bacterium
CTTAGGGGCAAATACAAGCTCCTGATCCAGTTCGGGATGTGTTTTGCAGTCTTGACATTTCTGTTTGGGTACTCGGATCTGGGTTACACGACCGAGTTCTACCTACCGTTCGTGAGCACGGCGAAGGCCAGCTTCGCGTTGCCGTGGTGGATCTACATTCCGTTCGCCGCCATCGTGATCGTCGGGACCAGCAACGCGGTAAACCTGACAGATGGGTTGGATGGGCTCGCCATCGGGCCCGTCATCGTCGCCGCTGGCACGTTTCTGATACTTGCCTACGCGGTCGCGACGGACCTGGCGTACGTGGATGTTGTGGACGGCGTGCGGACCGTGCATCGGTTCGACATCGCGGCCTACCTCGGCATCCCAAAGGTCGATGGTGTGGAGGAGTTGGCCATATTCTGTGGGGCCATCATCGGCGCCGGGGTTGGATTCCTCTGGTACAACACCTTTCCGGCCCAGATTTTCATGGGCGACGTGGGCAGTCTCAGCCTGGGCGGGGCGCTCGGGACGATGGCGGTGCTGACCAAGAACGAGCTGCTGAGCATGATCGTGTTTGGGATCTTCCTGCTGGAAGCGATCTCGGTCATCACGCAGACGACCAGCTTCAAGCTCACAGGCAAACGCGTATTTCGGATGGCTCCCATCCATCACCACTTCGAGCTCAAGGGCTGGAAGGAGCCACAGATCGTCGTTCGGTTCTGGATCATCGCAATCATGCTCGCGCTCATCGCGCTCGCGAGCTTGAAGTTGAGGTAGACCATGTCTGCGCACGCAGGAAAGAGCATCGGGCACCTGGAATTGCCCGACGCCACAGAAGACGACGAGGTGGTCCTTCCCGGATCGCAACTGCCTGCTGAGGGGCGGTCGTTCGATGCGGTGCTGCTTGCCGTCGTTATCGCGCTGGTCGGGCTTGGACTCGTCATGGTCTACTCCGCGAGCGCGATCCAGAACCAGTGGCATTTCGGCGACGGTGAGCGCCTGCTGACGCGGCAGGCTTCGCACGTGGTCGTCGGGCTTTGCGCCATGCTCATTGGCCTCCGGGTGGATTACCGTTGGTACAGGCGCATGGCCTACCCAATGATGATCGGAACCCTGCTTCTGCTGGTGGCGGTCCTGTTCATCGGGACCAAGCTCAACAACGCCACCCGCTGGATCAGCATCGCCGGCATCACGTTCCAGCCCTCGGAGATCTTGAAGCTGGCCCTTGTGGTCTACATGGCCTACTCGCTGGAAAAGAAACGACACAAAGTCGCAAAATTCTCCATCGGAATCATCCCGCATTTGATGGTGCTTGGCGTCGTCGCGTTTCTGCTCATTCGCCAGCCTGACTTTGGGACCACCGTCATCTGCTCCACGTTGATCCTCGGGATGCTCTTCGTGGCCGGTGCCCGCTTGATGTACATCGGGACCATCGTCTTATTTGGCGTGGCGCTCGGCGCGCTGGCAGTTGTGACGAGCCCCTACCGGCTCGATCGCGTCATGGGCTGGCTCGAACCCAACGCCGACCCATTGGGAATCAGCTACCAGGTCAACCAGTCCGTCATGGCCATCGGAAGCGGCGGATTGTTCGGAAAGGGGCTCGGCGCCGGACAGGCAAAGCTCGGCTACGTCCCGGAACTCTGGAACGATTTCATCGGGGCGGCCATCGGCGAAGAGCTCGGTCTGGTCGGGCTCGCCGTGGTCTGCGGGCTGTTCATTGTGCTGGTATGGCGCGGGTTGAAGATCGCGTTTGGCGCGCGCGAGATGTTTGGGATGTACCTGGCGTTTGGCATCACCTTGGTGTTTGGCCTGCAGGCGTCGGTCAACCTCGGTGTGGTCACCGGACTGCTTCCAAACACTGGCCTGACGCTGCCGTTCATCAGCAACGGCGGGACCGCCACCGCGCTGGCGCTGTTCTGCGTAGGCGTGCTCCTCAACATCAGCATGGCGCGCGAGGATACCTGGGAGGCGGAGCGGGGCGAGCGCGAGGACGACGCATACACCGACCGGGTCGAGCGGAAGCGGGTGCGCTACCTGCGCCGCAAGGCCGGAGGCAGCTGAGGTGGCCGCGGTGGTTGAGGGCGTCGGCATCGGGGTGGAGGCCTCAGCAACGACCGCACCGCTGCGGGTGATCCTAGCTGGCGGCGGGACCGGCGGTCACCTCTTCCCAGCCGTCGCCGTGGCCGAAGCGCTGCAACGCGCGCACCCCGGGACCGAGATTCTCTTTGTGGGCACCGAGCGCGGAATTGAAGCCCGCGTCCTGCCCGGGATGGGACTGCGCCTGGAGACACTCGAGGTCCGGCCGGTCAAAGGCGGGGGTGTAGGCGGCTGGATCAAGGGCCTGCTCGCGCTCCCCCGCGCGGCGCTGCAGGCCCTGCGGGTCGTGCGGCAGTTTCAACCTGACGTCGTGGTCTCGTCCGGGGGCTATGCCGCCGGTCCCGTGACCCTGGTCGCCGCGCTGACGGGCGTCCCCACAGCTCTGATGGAGCAAAACGCGCTGCCCGGACTCACAAACCGGGTACTCGGCAAGCTCGTCGACCAGTGCCTGCTGAGCATGCCCGTGGACGCGGGGACGCTGCCCGCCCGCAAGTGCGAGGTCGTGGGGAACCCACTGCGCGCCCAGATTCTGGAGGCCGCGGCACGCGCGCAGGTGCCGACGGACGGCCGCGATCGCGGGGCGGAGTTCCACCTGCTCATCACCGGGGGCAGCGGCGGGGCCGGCGCGCTCAACCGTGACATTCCCAAGGCGTTGTGCGCCCTCCCTGACGAGATCGCACGACGCCTGACGGTGAGGCACCAGGCTGGCCGGAACCGGCACCAGGATGTCCGTGAGGCCTACGTGGATTTCGCCGGGCGCGTCAGCGTGGTGGAGTTCATCAATGACATGGCCGGCGCGTACGCATGGGCGGATCTGGCGGTATGCAGAGCCGGCGCGACCACGCTGGCCGAGCTCCTCGTCCTCGGCCAACCGTCCCTCTTGATCCCGTTTCCGGGCGCGGCCGACAACCACCAGGAGCGCAACGCGCTCGCGTTGGTCGAGCAGGGCGCGGGCGTGATGGTTCAAGAGGGGGATCTGGCGTCGGGCAAGCTCGAGCGGCTGCTGACCGGCTTTGTTCAGAACCCCGAAGCGCTGGACAACATGGCCGCTCGCGCGCGTTCACTTGGCCGGCCCGAGGCCGCCGACTCCGTCGCCGAGCGGCTTGTCCTGCTCGCCCGGGCCGGACGGTGAACCTCGCGGACGCACTGCGCAGCGCGATCGAACCGGATCGCGTCAGGGAGCAGGTGCCCTTGGCCCAGTCGACCACCCTCAAAGCCGGTGGCACCGCGGATCTTGTTGTCAGCGCCCACAGCGTGGGAGACGTGGTCGCCGTCCAGCGGCTGGCGAGTCTGCACGGTGCGCCGGTCGCGGTGTTGGGGGCGGGGAGCAATCTGATTGTCGCCGACGACGGCGTTCGGGGCATCGTCTTACGTGTGGACGGCCTGGCGTGGACGGACATCGACGGCGACCTGGCGACGATCGGCGCAGGGACCATGAACGCGCACGCCGTACGCGCGATGCACAAAGCTGGGTACGTGGGCGCCGAGTTCCTGGCCCTGGTACCCGGACAGTTTGGCGGCTCCGTCGCGATGAACGCAGGGACGAGGTGGGGGGAGCTGTCCGATGTGCTCGACGCTGTGACCATCGTCACCGCCGCCGCGGAGGTCCAGCGGCTGACCTTGGGCGATCTGAAGCCGGCGTACCGGCACGGTGGTGTTCCGGTCGGCGCAGTGGTGGTGTCCGGTGTGATCAGGGTGGAGCGCGGGGACGCGGCGACCGCCCGAGAGCGCGTCCGAGAGGAGAAGCGCTACCGGGGTCAGACCCAGCCGTACCAGGAGCCGTGTTTCGGGAGCTCGTTCGCCAACCCGCCGGGCGACGCCGCCGGAAGGTTGATCGAGGCCGTGGGGGCTCAAGGGGTTGCGCTGGGGCGGCGCGGTGATCAGCGCGAAGCACGCGAACTTCATCGTGAACTGGAACGGCGCGACCGCGCTGGAAGTTGTCGAATTGATGGCGTTGGCGCGCAGGTTCGTTCGCGACGAAACCGGTACCGAGCTGCGTCCGGAGGCTCGTGTGTTTGGGTTTGAGTCCAGCGGTTTCACTGGCGATGTGGGCCAGTTTCTGGATCAATTGCAGATTCCCGCACCGCTGATCGAAGCGGCGCGGACAGCGCAGGAGACGCCATGACCGAGCAGAAGGGGCCCTGGACCGACGCGCGCGTAGCGGTCCTCTACGGGGGAGAGAGCGAGGAGCGGGAGATCAGTCTGATGACGGGCCGGGCGATGCACGAGGCGCTGTTTGGCCTCGGGTACGAGGTGGACCTCGTCGATGCCACCAGCCACGGTCTTCTCGAGCTG
Source organism: uncultured Pseudomonadota bacterium (assembly GCA_937890335.1). Classification (GTDB taxonomy): domain Bacteria; phylum Myxococcota_A; class Bradymonadia; order Bradymonadales; genus CALBXO01. The sequence goes on from CALBXO010000389.1 coordinate 4,375, forward strand.
GCCAAGAACCCACCCGACGTCGCAGTCATCGCGCTGCACGGTAACCTTGGCGAGAACGGAGCGGTCCAGGGACTTCTGGAGTGCCTGCAGGTCCCCTACACCGGTAGTGGCGTGCACGGTTGCGCGGTCACCATGAACAAGGCGACGGCCAAAGCGCTCTGGAAGGCCGCGGGGATCGACACGCCCGCGTGGCAATTGCTCGACCGGGCGACGGTGCGCGAGATGCTCACGCGCGACAGCCTCGAGGCCCCACTGCCCTGCGTCATCAAACCTGCCCTGAGTGGCTCCAGCGTTGGGATCACGCTGGTGAAGACCAGCGATCAGTTTTATCCCGCGCTGGAAGCGGCGTTGGATTGTGCAGGGCCGGTCCTGATGGAGAGTCTCGTGGAGGGGCGCGAGCTGACCGTCGCCCTCATGGATGGCGACCCCATGGGCGTGATCGAGATCAAGCCGGACCGGGCATTCTACGACTTTGAGGCGAAGTATCGCGACGCTGGGACCAGTTACATCTGCCCGGCGCCGTTGGCGCGGAAGGTACACAACCGGGTCGTGAATGCCGCGACTGCCGCGAACCAGGTCGTGGGGTGCCGGGGCGTGACCCGCGTGGACTTCATGCTGGACGCCCAGGATGTGCCGTGGATACTGGAGCTGAACACAATGCCAGGTATGACGCCCACGAGCCTCGTTCCAAAGGCAGCAGAGGCGGCGGGCATCGACTTTCCGCGGTTTATTCAGATGATGTTGAACCGTGCAACGGTAGACAACGACTCGCTGTATGCATAGACTCCTTGAGTAGCAGCTTTTCAATGACGAGTTCACTCGTCGCACCGCAGAGACCATGCCAGGGAAGGCCAGGGTCAGCAGGCGCGCAAGGAGACGTCGCGCCGCCGTCGCATCATTTGGTCGCAGCCTTTTTGAGGGCTGTCGGCGTGCGGCGCCGTGGTTGCTCCTCCTTGTCATCATAATCGGGCTCCCCGCGCTGGCCATTGTCGGCTGGGACAAGGGGCTCCGCTCAGATTTCTTCAACGTCGTCGCTGTGGATGTGGAAGGTGTCAGCCAGACGCCGGTCCGCGCCGTGCAGTCCGCCGTGGGGTTCACGGGAACCGGCATCAACATCTTCACGCTGGACCCTGAGCTCGGGCGACGCCGTGTGGAGCGGTTGCCGTGGGTCAAAGCGGCGGCGGTGACACGCGTTCTCCCCGACCGCATGAAGGTGGTGGTCGAGGAGCGCCAGGCGCACGGTGTCATTGTCCGGGACGGCCTCTGGCTCGTGGACGTGGACGGCAATGTCTTCGCGCCGGTAGACCGCGACCCCCAATTGAACGCGCCCATCATCTCGCTTCCAGGCGTGGGTCGGTCTGTACCCCAGACGGAGGCAGAGAGAATCCGCATCCGCGAGGCCATGCTTATCTCGCGGTTGTACGAGAAGCACGGTCTGGATGCATGGGACCGGTTGGCGGAGGTCGAGATCGATCCCGTGGCCGGCTATTCGCTCATCACGGAGAAACGCGGGCTGCGCGTGCTCCTGGGAGAAGGGAGAATGGAGGCGCGACTGTCGCGACTCGAGGACGTGTTCCAGGCGTTGGAGCGCAAGGAGATCTCCGACGCAACGCTGGTTCGACTCGACGGCGATGGGGCCCTTCAACATGTGGCGGTGAGCACGCAACGGCCAAGGACTGGCCAATAGGTGCGCGGTTGCAGTTGGCCATGGAGGCCGGCGGTGACGGGCACTTCGCGTGGGTTCGTAACGGGAGACAAGGAGGTTGACCATGGGGACGGTCAAGAGACACAGAAGTGAGAATCTTGTCGTAGGGCTGGACATCGGCACGACGAAGATTTGTTGCATCATCGGCGAGGTGACCGAGGACGGCATCGACATCATTGGGATTGGATCCCATGCGTCGAAAGGCCTGCACAAGGGCGTCGTCGTCAACATCAGCTCGACGGTCGATTCGATCCAGCGCGCGGTGGAAGAGGCCGAGTACATGGCCGGGGTCGAGGTGACGGACGTGTACGCCGGCATCGCTGGCGGCCACATCAAGGGGTTCAACAGCAACGGCGTTGTGGCCATCAAGGGCGCCGAGGTGACCGCGCTTGATGTGGCGCGCGTGGTCGATGCGGCGAAGGCTGTGGCGATTCCGCTCGATCGCGAGGTGATTCACGTCATCCCGCAGGAGTACATCGTGGACGGCCAGGGTGGCATCAAGGACCCGGTGGGGATGAGCGGCGTGCGTCTGGAAGCGCGCGTCCACATCGTCACGGGCGCCGTCACCAGCGCGCACAACATCATCAAGTGCTGCAACCGCTGCGGTCTGCAGGTCACGGACATCGTGCTGGAACAGGTCGCCTCGGCGGAGGCGGTGCTGGGGCCCGATGAGAAGGAGCTTGGCGTAGCTGTCGTGGACATTGGTGGCGGCACGACCGACATCGCGATCTACCACCAGGGCAGCGTCGTCCATACGTCTGTGCTCAGCCTGGGTGGCAACCACGTCACCAACGACATCGCCGTCGGGCTTCGCACGCCGCTGGGCGAGGCCGAGCGGATCAAGCAGAAGTATGGTTCTGCGGTCTCGTCCCTCGTCGGAGACGACGAGCAATTGCAGGTTCCGAGCGTCGGCGGCCGCGCGTCCCGCAGCCTTCCGCGCAAGATCCTGTGCGAGATCATCGAGCCTCGTGTGGAGGAGATCTTCGCCCTGGTCGGGCGCGAGATTCAGCTGAGCGGGTTTGAGGACCAGATTGCGAGCGGCGTGGTCATCACAGGTGGCACCACGAGCCTCGAGGGCATGGGTGAGCTTGCCGAGCAGGTGCTCGACCTGCCGGTGCGGCACGGCATACCTGGTGGCGTGGGGGGGCTCAGCGACGTGGTGCGCCCGCCCAAGTACGCCACAGGCGTCGGGCTGGTCCTCTTTGGAGGCCAGGCCGATCGCACCCGGCAGTTCAAAATGCGCGACGATCGACTGTACGATCGAATCACCACGCGCATGAAGAGTTGGTTCGAAGAGATCTTCTGAGCTGACCCCAGCCGCGCCGCTTCGATCCACCGTGGCATCGGGGCGACCGCGAACCCGACGCCCGCTCCCGTCTATCACGGGGGCGGGC
>CALBXO010000390.1 GCA_937890335.1 uncultured Pseudomonadota bacterium
CGCCCCTCCGAGGCGCGCGCTTTGCGGAGGAAGTGGTTGGCGAGCTCCGGAATGTCCGCTGTGCGTTCGCGCAGCGACGGAACCGCGATCCGGAACACATCCAGGCGGTAGAAGAGGTCCTCCCTGAACGTGCCGTCCGCGATGTCTGCCTCCAGGTTCCGGTTGGTCGCGGCGACGATGCGGGCGCGCAGCGGCTGGGTGCCGTTGGCGCCGACGCGCTCAAACTCCCGCTCTTGCAGGACCCGCAAGAGCTTGGACTGCATGCGGGCGTCCATCTCGCCGATTTCGTCGAGCATGAGAGTGCCGCGCCCGGCGTGTTCCATTTTGCCGATGCGGCGCTGGTGGGCGCCGGTGAACGCGCCGCGCTCGTGGCCGAACAGCTCGGACTCCAGCAGGTCCGCGGGGATGGCCGCACAATTGACCGCGACGAAGGGGTGTTCGGCGCGGGAACCGCGCTGGTGGATCGCCCGCGCCACGAGCTCCTTGCCGCTGCCAGATTCGCCCACCACCAGAACCGGGACGCCGGAGCTGGCGACCCGGTCGACGAGCCCCATCATCTCCTGCATCTTCGGCGCCTGGCCGACGATGGGCGATGGCCGCGAGGCGGCCACTCCAGTCGAAGCGGCCTCGAACACGGGGCCCTGCTGGAGCGCAGATTCAACCGTCAGTTCCAGTTTGGCGGCGTCAAAAGGCTTGGGGAGGTAATCCTTGGCACCGCGACGCATCGCCTGGACCGCGCCCTCGATGGACGTGTGGACCGTCATCATGATCGCGGGCGGCGGGGAAGGCTGTCGCATCAGAGCGTCCAGCACCTCCACGCCCGAGACATCCGGCATTTGCACGTCGAGTAGCGCAAAGTGAAACACGGTCCCCGCTTCGATCTGACCGAGCGCAGCTTTTCCGCCGGCGGCGAGAACCGCGGAGTACCCCATGGTCGCGAGCCAGACACCGACGAGGTCGAGGACATCTGGGTCGTCGTCGACCACGAGCACTTTGGGCCGCGACTCAGCCATGGAGTGTCGGCCTGCGCGGCGGCGGCGGTCCAGGCATGGCGATGCGGAGGTCGCACGCCACGTCGTCCAGGCGGTCCCGGACGTCGTCGGCTGTGGGTCGCGCGTCGGTTCGCTTGGCGAGCATCTCCAGGACAAGGGGATCCAGGCACGCGATGCTCGGGCCGCCGTGCAGGCTCGGTGCGGAGGGCGTGAGGAACAAGTGTTGGTTCGCCAGATCCGTTGGGTTGGGCGCATCAAATGGCGGCCGGCCCGTCAGCAGGCGGTAGGCGACGGCGCCCAGCGCGTAGACATCGGTGGCCTGCGTCACGGCCAGTCCCCGAATCTGCTCGGGCGCCGAGTAGCCTGGCGTTCCGGCCGTCAATCCGGGCGCCGTGAGCCGGCCGACGTCTTCGGTGTCAGGTTCGGCGAGAAACGCCAGCCCAAAATCCACCACTGTGACCCGTTCCCCGTGGGGCGTAGAGGCCACCAGAATGTCCGCGGGGTTCAGGTCCCTGTGGACGATGCCCTGTTCGTGCGCCGCAGCCAGCACGTCCGCCAGGGCCCAGAGGATGGGCAGAACCCGCGGAAGCGGCATGGGGCCGCCGAGGTCGGCGAGCACTTTGTCCAGCGGCTGCCCGGGCGCGAGATCCATCACGATGTAGGGGCAGCCGTCGTGGCGCCCCAGGTCCCGGATGCGGACCGCGTAGGGGTGCTGAAGCCGGGCGGACACGGTGGCTTCTCGTTGGAAGCGCTGCTCGATCAGCGGATCCTCCGCCAGAGCGGGACGCATGAGCTTGAGCGCGAAGGTACGTCCGTCCGATTGGCGCGTCACCCGGAACACGGTCCCAACCTCGCCGCTACCGATCACGTCTTCGAGAACGTAGTCCCCAAGATGCTCGCCGGGCGCCCGGCGGCCCCAATCCAGGGGCTCACTGTCATGGTTCGAAGTCAATCTGGCTTCTTTTTCCACGTCCGGGGCCGCCGATCAAGGCCCCGCATCGCAGTGGCGGATACAAGTAGGCAACCATTGTCGCTGTACAGGGGCCCCGTCAATCGAAGCACCCACGAATCATGGTCCAATACCGCTCGCCTCCCGACCTTGACCCACAGATAGGGGCGGGGGAAAGGTGCGGCGGTGGGAGACTCATTGTTCGACAGTGTGGCCAGGTATCACGGGGACAGGCCTTTGGGCAGGGTTTTGGATGCTGGCACCGGTGCACACTCCCTGGCGTGGGTGGCGAGAGTGGCGCAGTCGTGGGTGGCGGTCACGGCGGACCCCTACGCGTACGACGCGCTCAAAGGCAGCCACGCATCCGGCAACGGGCAATTGGTGCTCGGCCGGTGGGAGGATGAGACCCTCCTCGATGGGCAGGTCTTTGACGTGGTGCTGTGCGACTATCTGATCGGTGCGGTGGATCGGTTCACACCTTATTTTCAGGTAGGGATTCTCGAGAGGCTACGCCGCCACTGCGCAGGTAGACTCTACCTGATCGGTCTGGAGCCCTGGCCCAGCTCCGCGCCGACCGACGGCGGGCAGATTCTGTTGGACATGGCGCGCCTGCGCGACGCCGCGTTCCTCTTGGCCGGCAACCGTCCCTACCGCGAGTACCCCTCCGCGTGGGTGGCCCATACGCTGGGCGGCGCCGGGTATGCGGTGCAGTCGGTCAAGCACTTTGGAAATCTCTACAAGCACGGGCACGTAACCGCGCAGCTGCGCGTCGCGGAGCGCTACGCCCAGAAAGCCCCGGCCGGCGCGTTGCGCGCAGGCCTCCTGGCTGAGATTGATCGGGTACGGCGACGCGCGGCGGCGTGCAGTGAGCTGGTGTCGGGGGTTCGCATCTCGAGCGACTACATCATCGTGGCCGAGACGGCGTAGAGTTCGGCGGTGTCGCGGCGGATGCGTGAGCGACGTACGCCGTAGCCGGCGAGATGTGCTAGTGTTTCTGCACAGGGACATTGGTGAGTTTCCGGCGAGCAACTCGGCCGGAGGTCAAGGAACGAGGAGGAGGCTTGGTTCCACCACGGCGACGACGAGAGACGCCGAGATCCGAGCGAGAAACCCGGTGACGGCAGAGGCGAGGGGCGCGATGCATCGGCACATTCACACACTGGTTCTGGTTGGGGTTCTGGCCGCCTGCGGGTCAGACGCCAAGACAGACACGGTGGCGAACAACGGTCCGGCGAACAACGGTCCGGCGAACAACGGCCCGGCGAACAACGGTCCGGCGAACAACGGCCCGGCGAACAACGGTCCGGCGAACAACGGACCGGCGAACAACGGACCGGCGAACAACGGGCCCGCCAACAACGGCCCTGCCAACAACGGACCCGCCAACAATGGCGAAGTACCGGAGCCGGCTCCGGCGCGCGCAGTGGTGGAGCCAGCCCCCCTGACCCTGGATACATGGGTGCGGTCTGACGCTCCGATGCCGCAGTTTGGGGACGGGGTTGGCGCGGCGTTGGAGAGCGACAGCCTGACCTACCCGGGCGAGGGATTTCAGAACGGCGTTCGCTGGACGCAGCTCACTCCGGGAGAGGAGGGCCAACTTGGTGATTTCCCGAGTCAGGGCGGCTATGCCGCAGCCGTCGTGGACCTGCCGGAGAGCACCTACCTCTTTGGGCGGGCGGACAACGTCCGGCGGCTGTACAGCAACTACGCCCCGCAGCCCGGCGACGTGTACCACACGCGCCGCATGTTCGTTCCGCTGCGGTCGCAGCCTGGCGAAAACCTCGTCGTGGCGCGCATCCAGGCGGCACGACGGACGCCCGAGGTGGCCCTGTTCACCACCACGGACGAGGTCTATTTCAACCGCTCGGACCTGACCGCGCCCACCCTGCGCGAGGGCGACGACACGGCGCAATGGCTTGGCATCCCGGTCTTGAACCTTACGGACATTCCCATCGAGCATGTCACCGCGCGGGTCCTCGGCTCGGAGCACTGGGTGGAGACGCAGGTCCCCTATCCGGGATTGGCCGCGGGGGCCGTGACCCAGCTCGGGTTTGCCCTGAACCCCGCCGGGCCGTGGCCGGCGGTGGAGACCGTCATCCCCCTCACCGTCAGGCTGGAGACCCCGAGCTTGTCCTGGTCCTACGAGGTCACCATCGAGCTGACCGTGGCCGCAGCGGACGTACCCTACGCCCTGACGCGCAGGTCGGAGGTGGACCATTCCGTGCAGATGGTCGGCGTGAATCCGCCGAGCGATTTTGACCCGGACCGTGAGTACGCGCTGCTGCTGAGCTTGCACGGCGCCGGCGTGGGCGCACTGGGGCAGGCGCGCGCGTATGGACAGAAGGATTGGGCGTTCCTCGTCGCGCCGACCAACCGGCGCCCCTTTGGCTTTGATTGGGAGGAGTGGGGCCGGCTGGACGGCATGGAGGCGCTGGACCACGCGCTGGCCATCTTTCCCATCGATCCGACCCAGGTGTACGTGACCGGCCACTCGATGGGGGGCCATGGCACCTGGCAGCTCGGGACTCTGTTCCCGGGCCGGTTTGCCACGGTGGGCCCGAGCGCCGGCTGGGCCAGCTTCTACACGTACACCGGCCGGCGCCGCCCCACCGGCATCTTCGCCCGGTCCCAGGCGAGCTCCGACACCCCGGTCTACCTTGGAAATGTCGCCCGCCGCGGCGTCTACATCATTCACGGCGACGCCGACGACAACGTCCCGGTTCGGGAGGGCCGGGACATGTACGCGCTGACCCAGGAGGTGACCGATGACGTGGTCTATCACGAGGAGCCCGGCGCCGGACACTGGTGGGACGGCCGGCCTGAGCCCGGCGCCGCGTGCGTAGACTGGGCCCCCATGATGGAGTTCATCCGCGAGCACCGGCTCGATCCGCTCGAGCTGAACTTCCACTTTCTGTCCGCCGCGCCGCGGGTCAATCCCGCGCACAGCTACGTCACCATCGGGTCCGTCGATTCACCGCTGATGGACGCGGAGCTCACGTCGGAACTCGACGGTGAGACGCTGCGACTCGTGACCACCAATGTCCGGTCACTGCGGCTCGACGGCGAGGCCCTTGCTGGGCTGGGGTTTGAGGAGGTGACGGTGGACGGCGCGGTCGTGGCGCTCGACGGCGACACCTGGGTAGGCCCCCGCGACGGCAAGACAACCGGGCGCAACGGCCCGTTCAACGAGGCGCTCAGTCGCCCTTGGCTCTACGTCTATGATCCGGAGGCCAGCCCTCACTTTGAGCGCGCGGTCGCCTTCCACATCTCCTGGTGGCAGATCATCGGCAATGGACACGCGGGCGCGGTCCCCATTGATCGCGTCACTGACGAGATGCGTCTTCAGTACAACCTGGTCTATATGGGCGTCCCGAGCGCGGCGGTCGCGGGGACGCCGGCGGCAAGTTGGGACGCTGCGCAAGTGCGCGTGGGCGAGTCTGCATGGCCGGATGCGGCCATGACCGTCGTATGGCCGGACGGGGACCGACTGCATGCGGCCTACGCGGCGACGGATGGGGCCGAGACTCTGTTGTATGACCTGGTCCCCTTCACCAGCGGCTTCGCGTTGCCGGACTATTTTGTCTACACCCGCGAAGGTGGCGTCGCAGCTGGCTTCTTCGGGCCGGACTGGCAATACAACCGCTTCTTCGGGGCCCCGTAGCCAAGGCGCGCGAGACCTGCGTCCCGGCTCGCCGTCGTCATCCCCGTCTCAGTGCAAGCAAGTGCGGCCTCGGCGCCCCAAATGTGCCCATAAGGCTCGCCCCTTCCCCGTGTTGACCGTGGTTCAATGGGTGGCCCGCACCTTGCGTAGACGACCCTTCCAGGTGGGAGGTCACGGATGCGCATTTTGATTCTGTGGTTGGTCTTTTGGAGCCCCCTCGGGTGCGTTG
>CALBXO010000391.1 GCA_937890335.1 uncultured Pseudomonadota bacterium
CGCGCACCGCCGAGGCCATCAAGGCCAGCGAGGAGAAGATGGCCGCGTACTACGGCCTGCCGGGCCCCGCCGCGACCGACGGCGGCGTCCCCGCAGAAAGCTGAGTCAGCTCGCCGAACGCCGCGCCCGCAACCCAGAGAAGTTGCGGGCGCGGCTGCCGGAGTGATCATGGCCGCATGGCTCGCTCCAAGACCCCCACCCGCAAAAAGTCCTCGACCAAGCCCAAGGCGCAGCCACGGCAGCCCCGGCGCTGGCCGTGGGTTCTACTGGTCCTTGCCCTGACCGCCTGTGTCGCGGGCGCGTTCGTCACTGTCGATACCGCGGACACCACCACCGGTGCGGTCGAGGACGGTGACCTCGTCCTGATGGAATCCGCCACGGCGGCGACCCTCGATCCCAAACACGGCCAGATCATCGCGGTCGCGCAGCATGGCATGAGCGAGGTCATCGCGGTGGGCGGGGACCGTGTGGAGTACCGTCGCGGGCTGCGGATCAACGGCGCCTCCCGGCCTCTGAGCGCCCCACTCAAGCAGCCAGAGGCCACGCCCAGCCGGGTGTCGCCCCTCCTGCGCGGCGCCAGCGTCGGGGTTGGCCGCAAGAAGACGCACATCCCTGCGTCGCTCGACATCCCGCGGTCTCCGTTTGAGATTCCCCGCCATCACGTGCTCGTCGCTCGGACGCGGGGCGGGCAGAGCACGACGCACCTCGTGCCCTACGCAGACATCGTCGCGACCGGCCGCGTGGTGCTCGCGTCGCGAACCGACGGCGAAAGGTCGCTGCCCCGCCTGCTTCCCTGACGCGGTTCGTCAGAAGCGGGGATGACGGACGTCGAGAATCCCGTTAGATTCCGGCGGACCAACATCGGGAGCGCACGTGGCGGAAGGCGGCAAATACAAGTTCCAGCTCATTACCAATGTCTCAGAGTTCGGCCTGTTTCAGGGCCTGGCCAAGACACGGTTGCGCCTCGTCATCGCCGCGGTGCTCGCCACGGGGGCCTGGTACGGTGCCACGTTCTGGGTGGCCGGGTTCGTCAACGGGCGCTCCACGTCGGTAGAGCTCAACGTCGTGGTCATCGCTGCGTCGATGCTGCTGCTGTTGGCGTCCAGCTACATCGGCGCCATGCTCTTCGGGGATTTGTTCTTTCCCGGACGCTGGCGCGAGCGCGTGCTGCTCGGACGCAAGGTCGACACAAATCCCGGCGCAGACGACTCGCTCGATGTCGCCCGACACCAGAACTTCAACCTGCAGTTCCTGATCGCAGTCGCGGTAATCATCGCGGGGAACTACTACGGCGCAAACCTCGTCACCGGCGACTATATGGACGAGTACCACGACGTGGGTTTCCTCCTGACGCGCCTCCGATCCGACGTGGCGACAGACAAGACGGCGGCGCTCGCGGAGTTGTCCACGCCGCTGTACCGCGGACGTTGGCAGGACGCGCGGGTGAAATCGGCCATCGTCGCCGAGCTCGACAATCCCGATCACGACATCCGCGGCTGGGCGGTGTACGCCGTGGGCGCCGCAGGCTACGAGGACCACTACGACCGCCTCATCGCCGAGCTGGACGCGGACAACGACGAGACGAGCGGCTATGCCGCCGAGGCCCTTGGGAAGCTCGGGGACAAGCGCGCCGTGGACGCGCTGGTCGGATTCCTGGCCAAATCCACGGCTCCGCGGCGCCAGGTGGGCGCTCTGCGGGGCCTCGCGCAGCTCAAGGACCCCAAGGCCGGGCCCGCGATCCAAAAGTGCACCGCCTCCGCCGACGCGGAGGTGCAGGCGCACGCGTTCTGGGCGCTCGGCCAGGTGGAGTTCCACCCCGCGCACGACGACCTCATCGCCCTCTACGAGACCGGCTCAGCCAAAGAGAAATGTGGCGCACTTGAGGCGCTCAAATACATCCCGGGCAAAGGCGACGCGGAGCGGTTCAAGAAGGAGTTCGTCCTCGTCAAGGACGACCACCAATGCCCCTGGATTCATTGGGAGGACCGCGACGAGGTCAAGACCCCCGTGATGTACAAGGGCCACTACCGCACCAAATTTCTCAAGATTGTGGCCAATAGCCTCGTCCGCCACGGCAAGATCTACCCCGAGCGCGACTGGTTCGTCCTTGTCGCGTCCGACAAGGACCGGCCCTACGAAACACGAAAGCAGGCCGACGACATCATCAGCCTGATTGACGCGAAGTAGCCATGCCCCGTTGCCCCATCTGCGAGAAGGCCGTCGCGCCCCGCGCCCAGAACAAGTCGTTTCCTTTCTGCTCGGGGCGATGCCGCGCCATCGACCTGAGCAAGTGGCTCAGTGACGACTATGTGATCGCCGGCGGCGTCAGCGACCGAGATCCATCTGTAGGCCAAGAAGCCACCAACCCCCCAGCCCGAGGGCCGGAGGGTCAGTAGCCGAAAGGAGGTGTCATGCCATGAAGAATGGCGGCGCTTCCTGGGGTAAAGCATTGGGCCGCGCGACCTATTCCAACCCGACCGCATTGCGGCGAGGGGGCGCACAACCTGCGCGGGCGCCGGCTTGGCAGATTGGTCTGGAACAGACTGGGTGTGCTAGAACGTTGAGTCCACATGGGGCTCGAAACACAGCGGAAGAAGATGCGGAGGAATCACCTGCTGGCCATGGCCGTAGTCTTGGGACTGGCCTGGCCCGCAACCACCTGGGCAGGGGACGGCAAGAACGGACCGGACGACGCGGCGAAGGTCGACGTCGACGCGTTGCTGGACAAGGCCGACGAGCACGCGCGGAAACGGCGCTGGCGTAAGGCCATCCCCCTCTACAAGGAGGTGCTCGTTGAGCGCCCCCTCCAATACCCCAGCATCTATTACAATCTCGCCGAGATCACGCGCGTGTTGGAGGACTGCAATGAGGCCGTTCTGCTCTACGACCGCTACCTCGATCTGAGCCCGGACGCCGGCGACCGGGCGGAGGTGGCCAAGAAGATCGCCGCCTGCAACAAGAGCCGCACGCAGACAGGTAAAGTGACCATCGCAGTCAAGGGACCCGAGTCCGCGCTCATCGTTCTGGCCGGGATTCCCGTCTCGACCCAGACGCCCAAGACCGTCGAACTCGACGCGGGCAAGTACGTTCTGCGAGTGTCGGCGGAGGACCACATCAGCCAGCGCGCTGAGTTTGAGGTGCTCGCCGGCGACGACCGAACCTTGGAAGTCGAGCTCGCGAAACAGACGTTCTTCGGCGAGGTCACGATCAGCGTAAACGTGGACGGTGCCGAAATCTTCGCCTCCGGTGAAAGCCTCGGGACCAGCCCGTTCGCGGAGAAAGTGAAGGTCAAAGCCGGCAAGCACTTCGTCGAGATCAAGAAG
>CALBXO010000392.1 GCA_937890335.1 uncultured Pseudomonadota bacterium
GAACTGCTCCGGGTCGCCCTGGTACTGGATCTCCACCGCGGCGGACACGCGCCCGTCCGCGTGGTCCACAAACAGAATCCTCTCGGCGGTCTGGCTCACTGGGCTGGTGGACGTGCCGTCGCAGAACAGCCCGCCACACGCGAGGGCGACCGAGTTGGCGCCAAGCAGGGCGAGAAAGGTACCGAGGAACAGAGCGAGCCGCAGCGGGCGATGGAGCATGGGGACCTCGCTGGGCGACGTGGGCCGCCCGGTCGTTGGAAGTTGCGGCGACCTTGGGCCGGTCGCCATGCGTGTTGCCAGAAACCAGCAACATAGCGCCTTCCCCGAGGTTCACCCAGAATTCGGAGATGATTCTCCGCGGACGACGACACTGACGGGCTGTAGGAGGCCTCGCCCTGGCACGGGCGCCACGGCCAGGTCGCCCGCACCCGCGGACACGGCCGGCGTATCGCACGCCGCGGAGGCCGGTGGTACACTCGGAACATGAGCGCTCCCCCCGACAACAGCCCCGCCCAGCGCGCCTCCCGAAGGCGCAACTGGCCCGGCGCGATCACAACACCGGGTGAACCCAAGCCCGCTCTGCACGAACCGAGCTTCACCGAGGCCCGGCTCGTCCAGATGTGGCAGCACTGCGTCCGCCAGTGGCGGGCGTCAGGACGGGAACTCGTCCACGTGCCCCGCTCGCAGATGCCGGGCGAGATCTTCCGCATCCACGCAGGGTCCAGAGACGGTGGAGATTGAACTCAACCCGGACTTCCGCGACGTCCTGGTCGCGTTGGCTGACGCGCGCGCCGACTTTCTTCTGATTGGCGGCTGGGCGCTGGCGGCGCATGGTCATGTGCGCGGCACCGACGATCTCGACATCTTCGTGCGAGCGACGGCTGAAAACGCCGCACGGGTCATGATTGCCCTTGAGGAGTTTGGTGCTCCGCTGAACACGCACGGGGTCACGGCGCAGCTTTTCGCCACGCCGGGGCAGGGGTACCGCATGGGCATCAAACCCAACTTGATTGAACTACTTACGACCATCGACGGTGTTGGTTTCGACGACGCGTGGTTGGGCCACGTTGAGGTCCACATTGACGGCCGAGTGATTCCCACAATCGGTCGGGACGCTCTCCTGCAGAACAAAAGGGCCGCTGGGCGACCGAAAGACCTTGCCGATGTGGCCTGGCTCATTCAGCACCAGACCCAATAGCCCCGGTTACTGCCCCAGGACGGCGTCGCCGAAGCTCACGCCGACGGGGACGCACCAGATGCTGATGGCGCCCAGGTCGTCCAGGGTCTTGCCGTCGGGAAGTACGCCGATGACGGTGTCGCCGTCGTAGCCGGTGGGGAAATTCTTGAGGTCGGCCGACATGTTGAAGCCGTCGGCGAAGTCCAGGTCGGCGCCGCCGTAGATCCGGACGTCGATGCCCTGGCCATCAAATCCGAAGCTGTCGATGCGGACGGCGCAGTCGTTCACGACCGTGACTATGCCCTCCACACGATGAAAGCGGGTGGTCAAGGGCATGGTGGTGCCGACCAGGGCGTGCGTCGAGGGGCAGTCTGGGATGGTGGCGTCGTTGGGGAGGTCGCCGTTGTTGCCGTCCGGGTCGGGCTCGGCCTCGGTGATGAAGGCCACCAGGTCGATCAGCTCCGCGTCCGACAGCCGGTCGCCGCCCCAGAATGGCATGGCGCCGCCCGTGAGGCCGTCGTAGACGGGGCTGTCGGTGGCGCCACTGAACCGGACCCGGCCGGCGATGTAGTCCGGTGGGAGGCTCAGTCCAAGTAGCCCCGGTGCCAGGGCGCTGCCCTCGGCGTTGTTGCCGTGACACAGGCCGCAGCTCGTGTTGAACAAGGCGCGCCCGGCGTCTGCGTCACCGCCGGTGAGATCGCCCGGCGGTCGCACGATCTGGATGTCCACCGCGGCGGCGGGCGGGTCCGATTGCGCCGCGAGGTACTCGTTGAGCACCAGCCACCGCGGGTCCTCCGCGGACCACGCTTCTCCCCGCATCCACTCGGTCACACAGGAGTTGACTGCGCCCCGGAACGAGTCCAGCCGGCCGTCTTTCCAGGAGGGGCGGTGGGCCGCGTCGCCGAGGGCGTGGCCGACGCGGCGCATGCCGTCCTCCGCCGGCTCTTCCAGAGCGTGGCAGGTGTTGCACGAGAAGGCGTTTCCGTCGTCAAGTGGCTGGGTGAACACCTCCACACCCGTGGGCGGTTCAACTGCTGGCATCTCCTCCTGGGTGGAGCAAGCGGCCAGCGCGAGAGTCATCGCGAGCAGGATTCTCATGTACGTCTCCGGCGAATCGTCGAATTGCATCGAGTGTAGTGGGATCGCGCCCGGCATGCGAAGGGGCGCGTCCGCGCGGGGTGTGTCTTGTGTGAGGTCGGCACCGGGTTTGTGGATCGCCCTCGTCGTGCTGGCGGGCTTGTGCGCGGTGCCCTCTGCGCCGGCCCATGCCGAGGAGCGCGCGGGCACCATCTTCTTTTCGACGGCGGTCGGCGGTGGGCCGGCGTGGCCCGACGATGTCCAGTTTGATCCGGGTCCGACCCCCGGTGTTGCGTGGGAGGTGCTCGTGGGTTGGGGGCTCACGCAGGAGGTCGCGGTCGGCATCGACTTTGGGACCTGGCAGACCTCACTGCTCGGGGTGCCGTTTCATTTCCACAATGGTTTCACGCCGCGGCTGGAATGGACGCCGCTCGGTGGTGACGGCTTGTTTCTGGGCATCGGGGGCGGGCTCGGTACGACCGACGGGGTCAGACCGCCGCACCGGACCCGGCACGGCATCGCCGTCACCCCTCGGGCCGGATACAGGTGGGCTCTGCCGCGTGGCGCTGCCGCCTCGCTGGTCGTTGCCGGCTGGGTACACCACTACCCCGGGCAGGGCACCGCCTCCGTCGTAGTGTCGTTGTTGGAGGTCAGGATGTATGGCTCGACCCATGAGTGACGTGCGCAGGCTCGTTGTTGTCGCCGCGCTTGGGTGGGCTTGTTGCGCCGCCTCACCCTCAGATCCGGCGCGCGACGACACGATCTTCTTTGGCATGAACGTGGGCACGGGCGTCGCCTCAGTGGACCAGGCAGATCTATCCGGGAGGTGGCGCGGCGGGCTTGTGTACGACGCGGCCTTTGGATTCGGCCTGTCAGACCAGTGGGCGGCCGGGTTGGAGCTCGCCACATGGCAGCCGCTCAACCTCAACGGGGACCCGACCCATGTGCACCAGTTTGGCGTGCGCGCGGAGTACGCGCTGTCGGGGCCCGATGGCTGGATCGCGGCGTCGTCCGTCGGGTTGGCCCTGGGCGATGGGCGCGCGACGAAGCGGTTGGGCGGCGGGGGGCTGGTGCAGCTCGGTCATCGATGGGCGTTGGGCCGCTGGGTGGCGATCGCGGTGGAGGGCGGCGTGCACGGAGCCGTCTACAAAGATGGGACGGCACTGGCACCGTTTCTGGCCGTGCAGCTACGTTTCTACGGCCAGCGACCACGCGATTGAATCCGTCCTGCGGCCCGGCCGGAGGGCCTGGGCGCGGGCCGGGTTTCGTTGTCACGGCAGCATTGCTCCGCACAGGCTGCGTCGTGCGCGGTCGATCCACGCCCGCGGTCGTCGGCCTTCCCAGAGCGTCGCGCCAACGGCAGTCCAGTCGGCTCAACAACCACGCCCGGTTTGGATTGTTTCCGGATTGGACATGATTGCCGTTCCGAGAATTCGATTGTGTATGTAAAGCCGGGCCGCTAGCTTGGCTGCAACAGAGTTGGAGGTGGTGATGTCTCGATCCATTCGCGTGTTTACGGTGTTGTGTCTCGCGCTGTGCGTCGGCTGCGGCGACAGCGAGGACGGCGGCGACGCCGCCAACAACGGTGCCAACAACGGCGGCAACAACGGCGGCAACAACGGCGGCAACA
>CALBXO010000393.1 GCA_937890335.1 uncultured Pseudomonadota bacterium
CTCGCCACGGACGTGGAGACGCCCTACCGCTACCTGGAGCCATTCGGCGAGGAGCAGGCGGAGTGGTTCCTGGGTCGCAGACGCGAAGCCGCGCGGTTGCGGTCCGCTGTGGCGCAGAATCCGGTGGTGGTGTTGGCGGGTCAGAGTGGGGCGGGCAAGGCCTCCCTTCTGTCCGCGGGCCTGGTCCCGCGCCTGCGGTCCGAGGGTTGGAACGTCCTCTGCCTGAACCCGTCGCGCAATCCGGTGCGCGCCCTCGCCGACGCTGTGCGCGCCGCCGGCGGGACGGTGGATGAGGACGCCTGGATGCGCTGGCCCGGCGTGGCAGCGACGGCGCTGTCGGGGCTCGCGCTCGCGCGCCCAAACCTCGATCGCGGCCAGAACGCGGGCGCTGGGCGACCGCCTTCGCGACGACGCGCGGAGATCGTGGAGGAGCCCACCCAGCAGACAGTGGTCACGCCCGTGTCCGTCGCTGTGGTGATCCATGATGCGGAGGAGCTTGTCACACGGGCCGACCCCGCCGAGGCGCTCGCCTTCGCGACGATCCTGGCGGCGGCGTGCGACAACCGCGGTGTCGATTTCCATGTCGTGCTGACGCTCCGGACCGACTACCTGGACCGGTTGGCAAGCTCGCCGCTGCTGCGCGAGGACCTGGCGCAGATCCAGCTGCTGGACGCCCCGACCGACGACGCGCTGCGGGCCGCCATCATCGAGCCGGCGCGGCGGTTGGGGTTTCGGTACGAAGAGGGTCTGGCGGACGAGGTCATTGCCCAGGTGCGGGCGGAGCGGGCGCCGCTCCCGCTGCTTCAGTTCGTCGCAAGCAGACTCTGGGAGGAGCGCGACGAGGCCCGCGGGGTGGTGCCGCGGGCGGCGCTGGGGCGGCTCGGTGGGCTCGGCGGGCTGCTGGCCCAGCACGCTGAGGCTGTCTACAACGCGCTCCCGAGCGCGTCGCAACAGGCGCTGGCGCAGTCGCTGCTGACGCGACTGGTGGGTCCTGACGGCGCACCGCGGGAGGCGGAGCTCGCCGAGCTGCTCGACGGCCTGCCGGTCGGTGCGCGGTCGGTGCTCGATTCCCTGGCTGACGCGCGCGTGGTCTCGATTGGGCGTGAAGTGGTCCACATCGGACACGAGACGATCGCGCGTCGATGGGACCGGCTCCGACGGTGGGCGTCAGACGGGGCGGGCGAGCGGATTCTCGCCGAGCGTCTGGGCCAGGCGGCAGCGCATTGGGACGCTGGAGGACGCGCTTCCGGACTGCTGTGGGGCGCGGACGCGCTGGGACAGGCGCGCGGGCCCGCGCGACCGTCGGGCGGCATCGAGCTCGAGTTTGTGGTGGCCTGTGAGAGATACGCCCGACGGCGCAGGTGGGTGCGGCGCGCCGTGTGGGCCGGGCTCAGTGTGCTGGCTGTGGCCGCCGTGGGCGCCGCGATCGTCGCCAGCGCAGCGCGGGTGGACATTGCCGACGCGCACGCCCGCGCCCGCAGCCGCGAACTTGCCGGCGCCGCCACCGATCTGCTGGAGCGGGATCCCGAGTTGGCGATCGTGCTCGCGCGGCAAGCGGTCCTGCGGGAGCGGACGCCGGAGGCCGTCAGCGCACTGCATTCAGCCCTGCGGCGAAATCTGCCTGTGCGGGAGATCGGGGGATTTGGCCAGGGCGTCTCCGCGTTGGCGTTCGCGATGGACGGCCGGTCCGTGGTCGCTGGCGGCAAAGGCGGCGAGGTCCGGGTGATCTCGGTACCGCAGGGCCCGATCCTGCGGCTGGACGGGCATGAGGGCATGATCCTCTCCGTCGCGGTGGCAGATGACGGCCGGATTCTGACTGCTGGGAAGGACGGCACGGCCCGGCTCTGGTCTCCCACCGGTACGGCGTTGCTGGTGGTCCGTCCCGGGGACGGCGCGGTGTACAGCGTGGCGTTTCGGCCCCGGAGCACGGACTTTGTGACCGCGGGCAGCGACGGCGCCTTTCGCGTTTGGGATGCGGCGGGGGTGGAGGTTGCTCGGGGCAGCATCGGTGCGACGAACCAGGTCTGGCACGCGCGGTTTCTCCCCGACGGCGAGCACGTCTTGACCGGCTTCCAGCCCGACCTCCAGGGGCGGTTTCTGGGCGTGACACCCCGCGCCCACGACGTGCGCATCTTCCGCGCCGACGGGACCCTGCTCCGGACCCTCGTGGAGGAGACGGACCGGCACTACTCGGCGGCGACGGTGACGCTCGTGGGCGGGAGCTCGGTGATGCCGTCCCGCCTGCTGGTGGCGCAGCACCCCGGCGTCCACCGCATGTTGTCGCTGGAAGGCGTGGAGCTCGCCCGGTTTGAGGGGCATAGCGGGGTCGTCTGGCAATTGGTCCCCTCCGCCGACGGGACCCTCGTGGCCGGGGGAGCCAACGACCGCACCGTCCGCGTCTGGCGGGCGAACGGCGAATTGGTGACCGTCCTTCGGGGCCACGACGGGTTGGTGCAGTCTCTGGCCTTCCACCCCGATGGCCAGCACATCCTCACTTCAAGTTGGGATGGGCTGACGCGCCTGTTCGACCGTGAGGGGGAGCTGGTCGGCACGTTCGCCGACGGCGGGGGCGCGATGGCACGACTTGCGCCAGACGGTGTGCACGTCGCCACCTCCAGTGCGGACAGCGTCCGCGTCTGGAGGACTCTGCCGACACCGGTGGGGACGGTGGATCTCGAGTCGAACCCCGCTGTGATTGCCGCGCGTGGCCCGCACGTCTACCTCGCGGGGGCTGTGGGAACCCAGGTCTTTCGCGCCGCGGACCTGGCGGCCGTCCATGCGTGGCCCAAGCGCGTGGCCCGCGCGGTCTCGCCCGACGCCCGTGTGTTCCTCGCCGTCCGCGACCAGAACCACATTGTGAGAATGGACGTCGGCGACGACGGTGTGTCCACGCGGGAGACGGTGTTGACCTGGTCCGCGGGCTGCGCGGTGTCGACCATCGCGGTTCGTGGGGACGTGGCCGCGGCGGGTTGTCCGGATGGGCGGATTGCCGTGTGGACGGGGGCCGGCGAGCCGGCGTTTGCGTCGCAGCTGGACGGCGCGATCAACGCCCTCGTCGTGCATCCTCGAGGGTATGTGGTGGCGGCGTCACACAGCGGCTTGACCGCGGCCTGGAATGTCTCCGGGACCGAGGCCTGCCGGGTGCAGGCCCACGATGTGCCGGTCTGGTCCGTCGTGGCCGTGGGCGACGGTTTTGTCACCGCTTCCTCCGATGCCACCGCTCGCCTTTGGTCGCCCAGCTGCGAGGCCCGCGCGACGTTGGAAGGCCACGCCAGCGGGATCGTGTACGCCGGCCTCTCGCCGGACGAGGCGCTGGTCGTGACGGCGAGCTGGGATGGGACGGCGCGCACGTGGACGCAGGACGGTGCGCCTGTGGCGCGCTTTGTGGGGCATTCGGACACGGTCACCTGGGCCGGCTTCAGCCCGGACATGGGGCTGTTTGCGACCACGGGCGGCGACGACACCGCGCGCCTGTGGTCGCCCGACGGTACGCCCATCGCCGTGCTGGCCGGCCACTCACAGGGTGTGCTCTCCGGCGCCTTCGCGGCGGAAGGCACCCGGTTTGTCAGTGTCAGCCGCGACGGTCGCGCCGTCAGTCACATCACGGGTGTGGACGAACTGTTGGAGCGGGCCGCGGACCGGGCTATGCGGGATCCGACCGAGGCGGAGCGCGCGAAGTTTCACCTGTCGGAGTGATCTGCCGTTTGCTCAGCGACGGGCGAGCGCGACCTGGAACAGGAACTCGAGAATCTCCACGTGCCGCCGGCAACGTTCGGCGTCCGGCCCCCATGCATAGATGCCGTGTCCCGCGACGAGCACGCCCGGCACATCCGGGTTGGCCGCGTCTGCGACGGCGCGCGCCAGGGTGGGGATGTCTGCGTGGTTTGGGACGACGGGCACGGTGACCCGCGCCCCGGGTTCCCAGCGGCCGATGCCTTTGAGCATCTCCAGATCGGAGAAGGTGGTTGGGCCGTCCAGGCTCACCACAGTCCCAGCGACGCTGTGGATGTGGTAGCACGCGCCGGCGTCGGGGATGGCGCGGTAGATGGCCTCGTGGACGAGGGTCTCCCCGCTGGGCCGGCGCCCGCCCTCAAAATAGGCCTCGGAGGAGGCTTTGGGGTCTGCGATGCCGGTGAAGTCGGTGACTTCCAGGAAGTGATCGGGCGCCAGATCACCCTTGTCCACCCCGCTGACGG
Source organism: uncultured Pseudomonadota bacterium (assembly GCA_937890335.1). Classification (GTDB taxonomy): domain Bacteria; phylum Myxococcota_A; class Bradymonadia; order Bradymonadales; genus CALBXO01. Next base: position 4,197 of record CALBXO010000393.1, read on the forward strand.
TGATGAGCACGCGCAGCGGGTCGTCCCCGAGGCGCACGCTCAAGCTTCCGCTGGTGCCCAGCATCCAGCCGCGGTCCGCGAACCTGCGGCCGGTCTCGATCAGCGTCGCCCGCATGGGATCAGGCGACCGTGACCTCGTCACACAGGTAGACGTCCTGGATGGTCTGGAGGAGGCGAGCACCATCGGCAAAGGGGCGCTGGAACGCCTTGCGGCCGCTGATGAGGCCCATGCCGCCGCCACGCTTGTTGATGACGGCGGTGCGGGTGGCCGCGGCGAAGTCGTTTGCACCGGACGCGCCGCCGGAGTTGATGAGGCCCATGCGACCCATGTAGCCGTTGGCGACCTGGTAGCGGACCAGGTCGATGGGGTTCTCGGACGCCAGCTCCGTGTACATACGGTCGTCGAGCTTGCCGTAGCTGGAGCTCCCCATGTTCAGCGCCTTGAAGCCGCCGTTGGTGGTGGGGAGCTTCTGCTTGACGATGTCCGCGCCCAGGGTGACGCCAAGGTGGTTCGCCTGGCCCGTCAGGTCGGCGGCGGTGTGCATGTCGCCGGCCTCGGTCTTGAACGCTGAGTTGCGCAGATAGCACCAAAGGATGGTGGCCATGCCGAGCTCGTGTGCGGTCTCGAACGCGCGGGCGACCTCGACAATCTGCCGGTTGCTGTCGTCCGAGCCGAAGTAGATCGTCGCTCCAATGCCGACACAGCCCATGTTCCAGGCCTGCTCGATGCTGCCAAACGCCAGCTGCTCGAACGTGTTCGGGTAGGTCAGAAGCTCGTTGTGGTTGAACTTGAGGATGAACGGGATCTTGTGCGCGTATTTGCGGGCGACGCTGCGCAGGACACCGCTGGTGGTGGCCACCGCGTTGCAGCCGCCCTCGATGGCGAGCTTGATGATGTTCTCAGGGTCGAAATAGTCGGGGTTGGGCGCGAAGCTCGCCCCTGCCGAGTGCTCGATACCCTGGTCCACCGGCAGAATGGACATATAGCCCGTTGCTGCCAGGCGCCCGTGGCCAAACAGAGTCTGGAGGGATCGCAAGGTCTGGACGCTGCGATCCGACGGGGCAAAGATCCGGTCGACAAAGTCGCCACCGGGCTGGTGGATGCGGTCCTTGGAGATCGTGGTGCAGGTGTGGCTCAGGAGGCTGTCAGCCTCGTTACCAAGGGCATCGGCGATTTGGCCGTAGGTGTCGCTCATGGGCGTCTTCCTCGCGCAGTGGGTTCGAGGCGCGAAGACTATGCCCGGGCGCAGCGCAGTGCAAGGCAGATCGGCGGCGCCATGACTGCGGGTGGCGAGGCTCGCCGGCTGCGACGAACGAGCGGGCTCGTCCGGGGGGAAGTGCGGACGGCGGCTCCGTCTCGTGGGGAGCGAGGACTGGAGGGTCGGCGTCGGGGCTGGGGATGGCGGCCGCGGGTCAGTGGACAGTGGGGGGGAAGGCTGCCTCGGAGGCGGCGACGATGGCCTGTGCCTCCTCGTTTCCGGGGTTGAAAGCCAACGCGGTGCGAGCTTGCTCGGCGGCCTCCGCTGGGTCACCGAGGTGGTGGTAGACCCGCGCCAGGAAGACGTAGCCGTCGTCAAGCAGCGGGTTGGTGGCGATGGCGCGGGTCAGGTGCCTCTTGGCGGTCTGCACGTCGTCGTCGCTGCTGGCGGCGCAGAAGCACGCCCAGCCGTAGAACATCTCGTAGACCGGCTCCTGGTTGTTCATCTGACGGGCGAGCCCAAAGTGCTCCACGGCCCCGGCGGCATCGCCGTCCTCGAGCTTCTTGGTCCCCGCCACGAACTCGTCTTCCGCGCTGAGGTATTTGGTCATCTTGCCGCCGGTCTTTTGGCCGATGCGCTCGATGTATTGGTTCCGGGCTGCGTCGTTGAGGAGTACGTCCGCGGCGGCGGCAACCTTTCCGCGAATCTCGGTGAGCGCGTTGGCGCTGCGCTGCTCGGCCATCAGCGGAGCAAATGCGTCCCGCGAGAACAGCGTCAGGAGGTCGTCACGAGCGGTCGTGACCTCTTGCGCGGTGGCGTCGTGGGCGACGCCGAGCGCCGTGAAGTGATCGCAGCTCGTGAGGTTGAGGTAGGCGCTCCACAGCTCGTCGGCGAGTTTGCCGAGGGCCTTCTCCGACAGGACGGGGGCGTCGGGGTCCACCTCGTCCACCACATCCACTGCCAGGTAGGTCTCGCCGCCCACCTGCACTTCGGCGTAGGTGACATCCGTGACGTGGCTGCCGAGCGGCAGTCCGTCGCGGCTGTCGGCCACGCGGACGTAGCCCACGGCCTCCAGCACGAGGAAGACCGCCAGCGCGTGGCTCTTGCTCCAGCCGGCGTCAATCGCGACCTCGCTGAGGGCGACCGGCTCGCGCAGCGCGTTGACGGCGCCGGGGTTGAGCCAGTCGTGGATGGCCCGCGCCATCCGGGCGTCCTCACAGACACAGACAGCCCAGAGGTTGCCCATGCGTCGCCAGAGCTCGCGCACGTCCTCGCGGACGATGAAGCGGCCGCGGCCGGAGACCATGATGTCCACGGGGTTGAAGTGGAAGCGGGTGGTGTGAACCATGAACCCGTCGTCGGGGACCATCCGATAGCTGCCGGTGTCCCAGGCGAACGCGTTGATGAGTTTCTCTCGAATCTGGGCGTGCAGGTGATCGTGCAGCGTGCGGCTGGTCAGGACGCCGATCTTCACCAGCGCCTCACCCTGTCGGATGCCTTCGCGCAGCTGAATCTTCCGCGCCCACTCGTACTCGACCTCGGTGATGACGGCCTGGCGCAGGAGCATCTGGCCAAAGTTCTCGGAGTAGATATTGCTGGAGCAGTACACGGGCGCGCCGTTCTCGACGATGATCGCTTTTGTGGTGCCGCCGTGCTCGAGCTCGATCTTGCCGGTCCAGGAGGTCTCAAAGCAATGCAGCAGCACGTCGCAGAGGGAAGCCTCTTTGAGGTTGCCAAAGTCCGGTACGTCCGGGCGACGCGTGTCGGCGAGAATCCCGGAGACACGGGCACGGCTGGGGGCGTCAAAGCTGGTGACCGCGTCAAAGGGGCGCAGCTGCTCTTCGCCGGCGAGCGCGTGGGTCTCGACGCTGGAGCCGCAGTGGAACAGAACCGGGCACTCGACCCCCGCCTTGCGCAGCCACGTGGCGACTTCCACGCCGGAGCCGTCGCGACCAAATGGTCCCTCCAGCACGATCACCTGAGGTTCGTATGCGTCGCACAGCTTGCCCACTTCGCGCGAGCACCGCGCGTGGTGGGTGACAAATCCCGCGGCCTCCAGCCACGCGGCGGCTGCCTGACGGGCTTCCTCGCCCAGGTATACAATCGCGTTCTTGCTCTGCATGGTCCGGTTCCTCACGTAGGTCTGCTCCGCTGAGCAATCGGCAACCGGGGGTGGGGCCTTGAATCAAACCCGGTGTTTCGCAACGTGGCTGCACCGTGGCCCTCAAATGGGCGCGGAATGTGGCGCTGCGGGCCTCCGGACTTCCACCCGGGGGCGGTGTCTGCTAGCCTTTGTCGGCCCTCAGGCTTGGTACGTAGCAGACACCGGGATCATCATGCGCAGAATAGCCCCCATCCTCCTGGCCTTGCTGGTGTTCAGTTGCAACG
>CALBXO010000394.1 GCA_937890335.1 uncultured Pseudomonadota bacterium
GCGCTCCTCGTCCACGCGCGGGTCCGTGCTCCGGTCGTCCCCCAAAAGCCACGTGGGTGCGAACTGCCGCACCACCGCCGCGGTCAGCGGGATGTGCAGCCCCTCCGGCGCCGCAGCCCAGGACGCCACACCCATCGACAACGGCGCCAGAGCCGCGCCCAGCTGAAACAGGAAGACCGGATCCCCCGACGCCGCACGGGCCAGGTCCTCCTTGCGCACAATCAGGACGGGCTGTTTGTCCGTCAGGTAGGCGACGGGCTCAGCGGGCCCCCCCGGGATCGCGTGGGCCTCCACCTCCAGGCTGAATATGCGAGGCCATTGGGCCACGAGGGCGCTGCCCGGGTCCGAATCCCGCGTCGACAATCGCGTGCGGCGGCTGCATCCCAGCTGTTTGAGCGTCGGCGCGACCAGCCGGCCAAAGCCCTCGTTGGCAAAGCGCAGCACCTGCAGAAGCGAGACGTTGATCTCGCCGGGGATGGTGGTGTCCGTGAGCTCGACGGGAATCTTCTCCGCCGGGGCGGCCACCTGTCGTCCCGGGCCTTCGCCCAGGGCGGCACGCATCTCGTCGTTCGCGCGTCCGAGCTCCTCCGCGACGCTGGCCACAAGGAAGGTCTGGTCATCACTATTGCCCCAGCGGGCGACCTGAAACAGACCCGCCAGAGCGTTGCCGGGGTCCAGATCCCGCAACAGCGCGGTGGCGAATTGGCGAGCGGCTACGGCCAGGTGAGCCTTGACCCTGTCCTCGCGACCCAGGCGCCGGTGGTGCTCCACGAGCGCGCGGTGGGACCCAATGTCCTGGTTGTGCAGGCGCAGCGCCTGTTCCAGGCATTGCTCGGCCTTCTCAGGGTCCTGGAGCCCCACATTGCAGATGTTGGCAAGCGAGCGAAGATCTCCCAGCAGTTTCCCGCGATCGTGCTCGCGCTGGAGCAGCTTCCCGTACGTCTTGGCCGCCGGTTCCCAGCGCTCGTCGGCGTGCAGCAACTGCGCGAGACGACGCAGCGCCGGCACACGGTCACCGTCGTGGCGCAGAAGGCTCGTGTACGCCTCGATGGCGCGGACGGAGTCCCCGAGGTGCTCGTCGTAGATCCGCGCCACCTGTTCGTAGGTGTAGGCCAGCAGGTCGGTGTCCTCTGTCTGGTGGAGCACCTCCACCAGGGAGTCGATGGCCTTCTGCCACTGCTCGCGTCGGGAGAAGAGCTGGGCCAGCACGCGGTAGCTCTGGACGTGCGCCGGATCCAGCCCGAGGACCTGCTCGTGGCACCGAATGGCCAGGTCCGGGTCCATGATGCGCGTCATCGCGACCTGCGCCATCACCAGCAGCAGCTTCTTGCACTCCGCCGGGTCTTCCAGTGCCTCGGCACGTCTGGACAACAGGTGGTACAGCGCCCGCGCGTCGCCGCGCAGTGAGTACATCTCGCGCAGGGACTCAAACGCTTCAGAATCGGAAGGGTCGAGCCGCAGGACTGTCTCCAGGTCAAGAATGGCGCCGTCCAGGTCACCCATGAACCGGCGCCGGATCTGCCCGGCCTCCCGGAAGTTCTGGACGGCAACCTCGCGGTCCAGAATCACCCCACCCTCCCGCTCCGCTGAGATGGCGAAGCGTTCCTTGTTGCCGGCCAGGCGATGGAGGAACTTGAGGCCCTTGGCCGCCGAGATGAACTGGGGCTGGTCGGCGAGGATGTTCTCGTACGCCTCCGCGGCCTCCTCAATCCGACCGCGGGCTTGGGTGCAACGGGCGTAGGTGGCCAGGTAGGGGGCGGCCAACCGTTGGTCCTGCTCGGCGTTTGCCGCCCGAAGGACCATTCGGGCCAGGCCCTCCAGATCCCCCATGTCACGCACGTGTGCCTCGCTGCGGATCGCGGACAGGGCCGCCTGGCTTGGCGCGGTCGACGGCGCGGGCTCTCCCCCGAGCCTGGCGAGCAGATGGGCCAGCCGCAAGAACCCGGTCGCCATGCTGCTGGCCGGCATGGACTCGCCGAGGGTACGGGACAGCGCCGCGCCGCGCTGTACGTCCTCCGCGGCAAACGCCCCGCGCAGGGCCACGAGGAGGCTCGGCACATGCTGGGGGAAATCGCGCAGGATGTGGCCGGCAGCGGCCTGGTCTGCGTCGGCCAGCAGGAGAATCGCCGACAAGACATCCAGCCGCTCGGCGTCGTCGAGCTCACGGCTGAGGGCCAGGCCCGTCGTCTCTGCCGCTTCGCCGCGTCGACCCAAACGGTACAGGCACCGGATGACACCCTGGCGCGCCAGCTCCTGCTTTGGATTGCGCTCGAGCGCCTCGCGGAACGCGCGAACGGCGTTCTCCAGGTCCCCGAGTTCGTCCTCATAGACCTGGCCCAGTTCGCAGAGCAGGGTCGAGCTCAGCAGGTGGTCGGTCTCACGCCGGGTCCAACGCTCGGCCAACTCGGCCCATTGGGCCCAGTCGCCGGTGGACTCCGCCAGCCGGAGCAGTCCGCGCAACGACGGGAGATGGTGTGGGTTTTGGGTCAGCACCAACTGGTAGCAGGCCGAGGCCCGCGGGGCGTCGGACATCGCCCGCTCGTACAGCGTCGCCAGCCGGAACGCCATGCTCGCGCGCCGGGACTCGGTGCTGGCCCGCTGCAGCTCGCCCTGGAACATGTCGGCGAGCTCCTCCCACCTGCCCTCGCGTACCAGGACGCGGCCGGCGCCGGCCATGGCCGCCAGGTCGTCGGGTCTGCGGTCGAGGGCCACGCTGTACCACTGGATCGCAGAGTCGGAGTCCCCCATCTGGTCGCACAGGGCGCCAATGTCCCCAATGACATCGATGGCCTGGTAGGGGTCGCGCGCGTCCAGCAGCTCAAACTCCCGCTGAAGCAGGCGGCTCAGGGCGTTCCACGCGCCGCTGTGCCTGCACGCAGCCCCCAGCCGGGCCAGGATGAACATGTCGTCCGGGGCCAGGTCCACGAGGCGCGGCAGGTGTGCCGCCGCGTCCACATCATCCCGCTCGAGAACGGCCAGCATGCGGCCGACGAGCTGCTGGCGCCCGTAGCTGGAGCCCACCCGTGCCATCGCCAACTCCAGCGATCGGAGCTCGTCCTCCGGGCCCTCGTGGAACGGCGCCATCTCGTCCAGGGGCGACTCCGGACCGAGCAGATCGGCCTCGTCGCAGAGGTCCACCGCTTTGCGCAGGGTCGCCAGGGCCTCGCGGGGCTTCTCCAGCTCGTCGCGGGTCAGGCGCGCGGCCTCGACCAGGAGATCGGGCCGTTTCTCGTCGTGGCCTCGCTCGAGCAGCGCCTCGCGCCCTCGCGTCGGAAACGCACCTTCTTCGTAGAGTTCAGTGAGCAGCCGCTGGGCCCAGCTGTACCCCGGCTGCGCCTCGAGCGCGGCTTCGAGGTAGCGCACCGCCATCTCCCCCTCGATGCCGCCGACCTCCTCGTTCTTCTCCAGCAGCAGCTGGGCGATGCGGGTGTAGATGGTGGCCTGTCGCGACGCGGAGTTGAGCCGAAGTCCCAGGTCGCGCCAGATCGACAGCTCGGCGTCGAGCCCGTGTGCGCGGGCGATGGAGGCGGAGGTCTCCAGGGCTGCGATGGTATCGAGGGTTGGCAGGGCCTCCGTCTTGTCCAACGGGACCGCGCGGTGCACCAGCGCGATGGCTCGCTCTGGCATCTTGGCGGACCAGGACAGCCACTGGGCTGCGCGGATGGTGGTCGCCAGCCGTTCTCGTGCCGACGCGATCCGGTCCACCAGGCCCTCCAGCGCGTCCGCAGCCGCGAGGTAATCCTCTCCGAGAGTCAGTGCGTCCACGAGGGTCGCGTGGACATCCACATCGTCGGGGGAGAGCTTGACCGCCCGCCTGGCTGCGACGGTGCCGGTCTCGGAGTCACCGCGCGCGTTGGCGATGCGCGCACCCAGGTGCAGGGACGCGGCCGCTACGCCCTCATCGCGCGAATCGGCGCCCGGCCCCACGCACCACTGCCCCAACGCCTCGGTCGCGCCGGACGCGATGACGATCTCCTCCTCGAGAAATCGGGCGGCCGCGTTGCCCGGGTCCCGACGCTGCACTTTGGCCAGGTCCGCGCGGGCACCGTCCAGATCTCCGTCGAGCAGCCTGCGCTCCGCCCGCAAGCGAAACAGCTCAGCTCCGTGCACGCCGGACGCCACGCGTTCAAAAGACTCTGAATCGAGCGCGTCACCCACGGAGGCCCCGGACTGGTCGATGACGCTGAAGAGCGCGACCAACGACGCCGGGTGTTCGGCGTGGAGGGTCAACGCCTCCAGGTACAGGCCGACCGCCCGCTGCGCGTCGCCGGCACGGAGGTCCGCCGCGAATCCGGCCTGGTACAGATAGTCTGCGCGTTGCTCTGGGCGGCACGTGCGCGCGCGGGACACCAGGGCGTCCACCAGCGCGGCGCCGTCGATGGCTTGGGGGAGGGTCACGCGTCACCTCCCAGACCCAGCTGCCGGCGCACCGCGTCCCAGCCTGGCGACACGAGAAACGCGATGAGCCGCGCGACCATCGTCTCCGTGGCGCGTTTGCCGCGCACTGCGTCGAGCACGGCTTCGGTTCGGGCAGGGCCCATCTCGTCCCCATCCAGGCTGAATGTCGTCCCGGCTACGGCGTCCGCAGCGACGCGGAAGTCGCCGCAGACCGCCAGACCGAGGCGCAGTGGCGCCTCGCGGCACGCGTCGATGAACAGCGCGGTGTCCACTGGCGTCCCACTGGGTTCGAGGACCGCTTTGAGTTCCTTGCGCAGCCGGCGGTTGAAGCCCTTCTGCACCCGCTCCGCAGTCTTTGCGGGCCAGGCGTCGGCGCCGAGATTGGAGAAGAGCGGCAGGCCGTTCTGGGGGCCAACCGAGCCGAGGAGCGCCTGGTCGAGCGTCGCGCAGAGCGCGTCCGCGTCGGGCCGGCTCAGCAGCGCCTTTCCGTCACGCAGCAGCTCGAGCGCGCGGGCGACGCGAAAGTGGTGGTATCGATCGTTGGGCTTCTCGAAGATGGCCGGTCCGACGATGAGCGCCGGTTGGGGCGTGAGCAATGCGTGGACCGCGTACGGGTCCGTGGGGTGGGAGTAGAGGTCCACACCAAACACATGGAGCGCCCGCGCCAGGCTCCCCAACCGCGCGGCCCGCGCCACGTGGTCCCCCATTCGGTGGCCGCGCCCGATGCCTCGGCGGCCGAGGTCGTCGGGGTCTGCCGCCGCGATGGCGTCCCAAGACAGCTCAAACACACGCCGCGGTCTGCCCGTCGCAGCCTCGGGCAGCACGTGATCGCGCACGTCGCGCCCGGTCAGCCCGCCGGCGCTTCCGTCGAACAGCCGGTCCGGTTGTCCGGCGTCCACATCGGAGAGCGCCGCGAGTGCGTCGGCGTCCGCGCAGCCAAAGAAGTGAAGCGCGGAGGCGATGTCGCGCTCCCTGCTGCGTTCACCCCGGAGGCGGAACAGGCGCCCGAGACAGACCAGCTTGTCCAGGTCCCACGGGTTGCGGGCGACGGCCTCGCGGTTGGTCTGGACCAGCCAGTCGAGCCGGTCCTGGATGATGTGAACGCGGACCGTCTCCGGCGCGGTGCGGTCGAGCACTTCCATCAGCTCGGTGAAGCCATCGGTGGCCTCGGGATGCAGCGGGTCCAGATCGAGCGCGCGCATGTACCAACTGAGCGCCTCCTGCTTGTGCCCGATGTCCCGGTGCAGAAGCTCGGCGACGCGGCTGGCGAGCTCCGCGCTGGGCACCCGCTCGAACAGCTCCTTGTAGCGCGAGCACGCCCTGTCCGGCTGCCGCTGGCGCAGATCGATCTCCGCCAACAGCCGGTGGGCCCCGAGGTCGTCCGGATCTCGTTCCACCAACTCGTCCAGAGCCTTGTGCGCGAGGTTCAAGTCCTCGAGATCCCGCAGGGCGATCCGGCCCAGCCTGTGGAGCAGCGCGCTCCGGTCTCCCCCGCCGTGCTCGAGGCGCCGGGTCAGGAGCTCGGCGGCCCGCGACGGGTTCCCCTCCTTTTCGGCACGGTCCGCGGCGAGTTCGAGGGCCAGCGCGTCATCGGGCTCCAGCGACAGCAGCTCGTCCGCGAAAGCCCTCGCCTTGTCTGGGTCGTTCCCGGACGCGCCAATGGCGTCGCGCAGCAGGTTGGCCCGCGCCCCAGGATCGGTGGCGACGCGCAGGCGCTTCTCAATCACCGACAGAAGCTGCGACCGCTCCGCCGGGTCCGCGGAGTCTGCATAGAACGCCTGCAGCTCCCGGAACGCGTGGTCGTCGCCCGGATCGATCTCGATGAGCTCGCGAAGCAGCGGCACGGCCTCCCGCGTCTTGCCGAGCTTGCCGGAGAGGATCTGGGCTGCGCCGGTGAGGTGCTGCAGGCGAATCTCAGCTGTGGGCGCCCCAGCGGCCAGGGATTGCTCCAGCTCGGCGACGGTGTCCCAATCGCCAACCTGTCTGGCCAGACGCCCGAGTTCAAAGCGGGCGAGGTCGTAGCTGGGCTCCAGGTTGAGAACCTTGCGCAGGATCTCGCAGGCGTCGGACACCCGCCCCATCTGCTCGTACACTGTCGCGATGCGCATCAGGTAGTGCGCCCGGTGAACACCCTCGGCCCCCTTCGCCTGCGCCAGGTAGCCGTTGAGCAGCCGACCGTGGGCCCCGCCGCGGTGCCTGCAGCGCTCGAGTCCCCGCACGGCACCCAGGTGTTCGGAGTCCTGCTCGATGATGCGGGTCCAGATCTCGAGCGCGTCCACATCGATCTGTTCGGCCAGTCGCGCCGCGCGCTCCAGGACCGCGCAGCGCTCCGCAGTGTCTTCGATGTGATCCGCCAGCGAGCACAGCGCTTCCACCCGCACGTGTTGCCGACCGAGCCGCAGCGACAGCCGCGCGCGTGCCCAGTGGCTCTCGATGCGATCCGGGACCATCCCGAGAATCTCCTCGTGGACGCGCAAGGCCTCTTCGGCGAGGCCGAGCGAGAACTCGTAGAGGTGGGCCAGGCGGATGCAGAGGCGCGGCTTGAGGCGCTCGCCGGCGTGGCTGGCCCACTGCTCCAAGTGTAGCGCGAGATCCTCGTGCCGTCCCAGGGCCGTGAGCAGCTCAGCCCGTCCCTTGAGTCCAGGCAGGAAGTCCGGCGCGATGGCGCACATCAGATCGACGGCTTCGAGGGCCTGCGCCGGGTCCTCCAGCACATCCCTGCGGATGGCCGTCGCCTCCAGACACAGCCGCAGCCGCTCCTGTGAGTCATCAACCGTGGCGCGCGCCCGCTCCAGGAGGTGATCGGCGAGGGCGCCGCTGTCGCCCGTGGCGCGGAGGGTCGCCTCGTAGAAATCGAGAGACGCGGGATCGTTGGGGTAGTCGCGGACCAGTGATGAGATGAGAGCAAGCGCGCGCTTCTTGTCCCGCAGCCGGTGCAGACAGATCTCGGCGGCCTCGATGCGAAGCTCCCGCTGCTTGTCCGGTGGCGCGCTGAGCGCCCATGACTCCAGGGTCTCGATGAGTCCCGCCCAATCACCGCGGCGCCGCAGCGACTGCCGCAAGTGGTCCGAGCCGCTCGCGTCGGTAGGCCGCAGGCTTAGCAGTCGCGCCTCCGCCCGCGACGCCTCTGCAGTGTCCCCGACCTCGTCGTAGAGCCGCGCAAGCCAGCGCAGGGACCGCGCGACTGCGAAGTTGGCCGTCTCCACTGCCGGGTGATTTGTGTCGGCGAGATGCGCGATGCCCACCTCAAGACCGGCATCGACAAGCCGTTCGAGCTGCTCAATGGCTCCGTCGAGTTGACCGGCACGCCGGAGCAGATGCGCCAGTTCCTCGCCGCGGGCCAGAGGATCATCCTCGTCCGCGACAGCCCCGCTGACGATCTCGATCGCTCCGTGAAGGTCCCCCTGAAGCTCCTTGAGCCGGGCGGCGCGAAGGCGAAGGTCTGCCGCGCGGGGAGCGGTCACCGCGGCCGCGCTGGCCAACACGTAGAGCTCGGCCAGCTCGTCAAACCGCCCCTGCAGCAGGAGCATCCTCTCGGCCGCGCGCACCCAGGTAGATCCCGCCGGCTGCCAGCGCGCCGCCGTCAGGTACTCGGACGTGGCGGCCTCCACATCGGCGAGTTTTCGCTCGTGGAGTTCACCGCGTCGCCACGCCTCCGTGGCCCGCTCCCAGGCTTGCTCGAGATTGGGGTCGATCTCCTCGCCAACGGGGGCCGTGTCCCGCAGCGCCAACAGCGCGTCCCACTCCTGGTGCCGCAGGAGCAGCCGGCCGAGATCCACCCGGGCCGGGAGGCAGTCCGGGGCGATCTCAAGGGACCGCACCAGGTTCGCCTTGGCGGTGGTCAGGTCCCCCATCGCGATGCGGGCGTGCGCCTGATCAACGAGCAGCAGCGCCTGGAGGCTCGGCGCGACGATCAGGCCCATCTGGCGCGTGAGAGCCTCGTCCACGAGACCGAGATCGCCCGACGCCCTCGCGGCGCGCTCGAGGGCCCGCAGGTACAGCAGCTCGTGCCGTCGGACACCCAGCGCGTCCCGCAGCGCGGTGACCGCCTCTTCGTGGCGGCCCACGCGGTGCAATCGTGACGCGAGCCGGAAGAACTTCGCGGCGGCTTTGCGCCGAAGGATCTTGCGACGCTCGTCGTGCCGACCCAGCTCCCTGCCCTGCTCGACCATCAACGCCAATTGGCCCTTGATTCCGTCGATTTCGGTGGCGTCGTCCGCGCCGGACCAGGCCAGAATCTGCAGACTGCGGTACGCGGCGAGGCTCGTGGGGTCCGCCCGGCTCGCCGCCCGGAAGACGGCCCGCGCGCGGTCGATTTCCCCACGTCGCCGCAACACCTCGCCGAGATCGACCAGCAGCAGCCCCCGCACCGCGTCGGCGTCGACGCTCTCACCCACGGCGCTGGCCGCGGCTTCAAGCTCGCCAAGCGCGGCTTCCACATCACCCTCCGCGAAGGCGATCCGGGCGAGATTCAGGCGGTAGAACGGGTGTTGGTGGCGCTGGGACGCTTCCAGGTAGGCGCCGCGGGCTGACCCGAGATCCCCGTCGATCTCGGCGAGCACCCCGAGCTCAAACTCAAGCTCTACGGTGAGGGCTTCGGAGGATGGGTTGGCGTCGTCGACCTGGTGCAGCAGGGCGAGCGCATCCAGCAGCCCTCCGCGAAGCGCCTCGCCGCCGTTGGGGTTCTGACGGTGCAGCTCCACCAGACGGCCCCAGAGGGCCGGGAGGTAGCCCGGCGCGTCCTCGAGCGCCTCGGCGTCCAGCTCGTCGGCCGTGTCCCGCCAGGAGTCTCCGACCATCCGGATGATCTCGGCGATCTCGTGCAGCAGCACCGCGCGCGGCAGCGCCTCTCCATGCACGAGGGCCTCTGTGCCGAGCTCGGCGACCAGATCGCCCCACGGCGGCGGGACGTTCAAGCCCTGCAGCAGCGTGGCCAGGGCCATCTGTACCTGCTGCGTCGAGTCTCGCACGACGACTGGCGCTGGTGGCGCGACGGCCGTCCCGTCAGCCGGGGTCTCGAGTTCGTCCAGGAGCGCTGCCTGTGCCACGCTCGGGTGGTCCACGCCCTCCAACTCGACCTGCCGAAAGTCGATCTGCGACACAGAGCCCGGCGCCCTCGCCTTGGCCGGACGTTCCCAGGGGACCTGGGTGTCAGCCCCTTCCTCGCCATGCGTCTCCAGGCCGTCGATCCGCGGGCGCCATCGGCCCTCTACGGTACGCCGACGCGGCTTCCCGCCGTCCTCGCTTCTCTCGCCTGCGGGAGGAGGATTGACCGGCGGGCTGCCGCGCGGCGGCGCGTAGCGTCGGCGACCTGGGTCCGAAACCGGTGGCCGGCCACCCACCAACGCGTCCCCGGGGCGGGTCTCCAACGCGTGCGGGTCCTGTGTGTTCCGCGTCTGCTCGACGGGCGCAGCTGGGCGCTCGTCGATGTGCTCGAACCAGTCACTGAGGTCCTCGAGCAGGACGTCGTCCACAAACTCGTCGCCGTAGTTGCCCTGGGTTCCGTCGTCAGGCCCCGCGTCGTTGTCCGACGTGGCGTCCGCTGGCTCCTCCACGAGAAGATCGATGTCAATCGACTCGGGGAGCTCCATATCGGACACGTCGACGACCGCAGTCCCCTCCTCGTCGATTGGTTCTTCCGGCATGACGGCCGGAAGATCCTCGGCGGAGAAGAACGGGTCGGAGGCGAACAGGTTTTCGAGGGAATCGTCGCGGCGAACGTCGGCAGTCAGTGGCTGCTCTTCGTCCTCGCGACCGCGATTGCCTGACATGCCCGGATTCTAGTTTGCCGGGCCCGTTTGCAGCAAGCACCTACGCCGCTGCACCACCCAAGAAACACGGACGGCGCCACAATTCGTGGCGCCGTCCGTGCGCGGAGTTCAGGTCGCCCGATTACCGTGGCAGGTCACGGTCGCCGGGCGTATCGGGGAGCCTACGGGGCGGCGCAGGCGCCGTCGGTGCAGGAGTATCCGGACGGGCAGTCGCAGTCCTCGACACAGGTCTCGGGTGCCGGCAGGTCCTCGCACACCCGGCTCTCGCCGTTGCAGGTCAGCCCCTCATCGCACTCGCAATTGGCCAGGCATCCCTCGGCGCAGACGCCGTCGATGCACGCCAGGCCCTCGGCGCACTCGCCGTTGTTGCGGCACTCGATGTTCTCGTCTGCGGCGCAGTAGCCGGGCTCGCGGCACAGGTAACCGAAGCCGCAGTCGTCATCCACGTTGCAAGCCGGCAGGCAGCGGGCGTTGACGCAAAGCTCGGCCTCGCCGCACTCCGCGTTGCTGCGGCATTGAATCTCCTCGCAGGCCCCGCCCTGGCAGATGCGGCCCTCGCCACAATCGGCGTCGGCGGTGCAGGCGTCCACCTCGGGGGCCTCGCAGGCGCCGTCGAGGCACACAAGACCTTCGCCACAGTCGGCGTCGGCGGTACAGGCGGGGGTCGGGGCGACGCACTTGGCATCGATGCACTGGGCGTCGCCCTCGCAGTCGGCGTTCCGGGTGCACTCAATCTCAAGCTCGACGCAGCGGTCTTCGAAGCACGCCTGGCCGTTGCCGCAATCGGCGTCGGTCTCGCAGCGGGCGGGCTCAGGCCGGTCGGCACATGCGCCGTCGTTGCAGATGCGACCCTCGCCACAATCGGCGTCAGCGGCGCATTCCGGGGTGGGCTCAGGGACGACGCAGCTGCGGACTTCGTCGATGGCCACGGGGACGCATTGGTTCTTGGCGTCGGCCTCCTGGGAGACCTGTACGCACTCGAAGTTTCGGGGGCAATCGCCCTGAACGTCGCAGACACGGCCGCAGACACGCTCACCTTCTCCAAGGGCCAGGCAGATGGCGCCGTCTTCGGCGCAGTCATTGGACCGCTCACAGGTCTGGCAGAGGCCGGCGTTTCCGCGCTCGCGGGGCTGGTTTCCGTTGTTCTCGGGCTCGGTACGGGCGCGGCGGCAGGCGCTGTCCACGCAGGACTCGCCGTTGAGGCAGTCGGCGTCGGAGTCGCAGTACGCGTCGTCGTCGTCGTAGTAGTAGTCGTCCTCGTAGTACTCGTCAGCGCAGTAGCACTCGTCGTAGCACTCCACCTCTTCCCAACACCCGTACGCGTCGCAGTACAAGACCGGATCGCAATACGTCGTGCACTCCTCGACGCAAGTGTCGGTGATGATACATCCACTGGTAACAACACACGCCGCAATGAGCATGGTTCCGATGAGGGTACGTGTCGTGAGCATCTCGTCTCCGCTGGTGTCGTTGGTGCCCGTCCTGCGGGCGCCCAGTCCGCTCCTGCCGATGCTGAGACGCGCGCCATCGGAGGATATTCAAAGATTTTTGCGCCGCGCGAAGATCCTTGGGCCAGCGGCCCACAGAACGCCGTCGAGGCCGAGTCCGCCGAGGGTCAATCCAACCCCCAGGCCGACCCAGAGCGGGTCGTGAAGCAGGAGCCCCTCAAGAACGAGCGGTCCGCCCACGCAACAGGCCACCACACCGACGGCGAGCCCGACTGGTCGCGTCCAGCTTCCGGGCCGGGAGCCGTTGGGTTTGAGCCCCGCGGAGCGGAGTATCGCGGCGCTCGCCCGAGGGCGCCGTCGTCTCAGGCGGACCAACGGCGGCGCCGGCGGCACGCTCCACTGCAGCTGGGCCGATTGGATCTCGGGAGGTTCCCTGGTGATCTCGGGGAGCTCGAGGCC
>CALBXO010000395.1 GCA_937890335.1 uncultured Pseudomonadota bacterium
GACACCAACGGCACACTCTCCGTGGGCGTCCACCCAAACGCGTTCCCGATTCTCGCCAGCGACGCGGGCGTGTTCGCGGCGGCCTCTACGCACGGTTCCGGGCGGGTCGTGGCGTTCTCGGGACAAGACTTCCTCTCCGCGCAGGAGCGCTCGACGCTGCTGGATCAGCCCGGCGTGAACCAGCTTATCCTCAACAGCGTGGCTTGGGCTGCGGGCAGCGCCGATGTGCGCGGCCTGCGCGTGCTGGCAGCCAACGAAGCTGTGGCGGACCTCGTCACCAACGGGGGCGCTGAGGCCTCGGTCGTCGCCGTGCGGTCCAACCAGGGCCTGGAGGTCCTCCGCGACTGGAGCCCTGCCGCGCTCGCCGACGTCGACGTGGCGGTCGTCCAGGTTAACGAGTGGGGCACGCTACACCTCGCCGCATCCGATGTGCCCGCACTGCGCGACTTCATCGCCGCAGGCGGCGGGCTGGTCGTCGCCGGCTCCGCACTGCACTGGAGCTGGTGGCTGAACTGGACCGCGGACACCAACCAGGGTGACATGCTCCTGGCGGGCACCGGGATCTCTTGGGACCGCAACAGCGTCAAAGCCGTCTCCGACGCGACCGCGGGCTTCCACCGCTACGACGTCCCGCTGGCCCTGTGGTGCGGCTACATCCAGAACGAGGCAGTCGAGCCGCGGTTGCTGTCCCGCTTGCCTCCTCTGTTCCGGGCCGCGCAGAGGGACCAGAGGCCGGTGGAGCTCAACCAGGCCTTGGTGCGACTTGTCTCCGACACCCCGGCGCTGCCCGTGGCCCGTGACACACCGGCGGCCCTGCTCTCCGCCACCGTCGCCATCGACCTGCGCGGGCACTTCTGGCCCGCCGCACACCCATGGGCCACTACCTTCCCGGGCACCGTCGCAGACGACGTCGAGCGCATTACCACGACGGTCACTGTGGACACCGCCTTCAAGCGGGCCCGCCCCCTCGGACTGTACGCGCCCCCCGGCGAGCGGGTCAGCGTCACACTGCCTGCGGACATCGTGGACGCCGGCTTTGTGCTGCGTGTCGGCGAGCCGCACGACGACAACCGCTACCTGGAGCACATCGACACCTGGCACCGAGCGCCCTGGCTCCTCCAGGACTCCGCGGTGGACAGCACGGAGGTCGCCGTCGGAAGTGGCCTGGGGGGCACGATGTACTTGATCGTTCCCGCGCAGCACCCCGCAGGCGAGGTCCAGATTCAGGTGGAGGGGGCCGTGGTCCAGGCCGTCTATGACCGCGACCGCGACAACAAGGCGAGCTTCGCAGAGCAGCTGGAAGGCGGCGCGCCGAGGGCCCTCCTTCACAAGCTGGGCAAGGTGCGCCTGGTCGTAGGCAGCCAGGCAGCCCGCGAAGTGGAGGACCCGGCCGCCGTCCTCGACTTCTGGACCGGGTTCTATGACAGCCACGCCCGCCTCGCGGGCGAGCCCACACCCCGTCTCTACGAGAGCCACTGGCTGTTCGACGTGCAGGTCGGGTGGGGGTACGCCAACGCCACCTCGGAGCGCATCAACTTCCCGCCCAACTCCGAGGGCTGGGGCCTGCGCACCCAGACCGGTGACGAGGATTGGTGGCTGTTCGCCCACGAGCTCGGACACCAATGGCAGACCAGCGACTGGTCCGGCGGCGACATCACAGAGGTCGCCGTCAACCTCTTCTCCATGTTCACCATCAACAGCTACATCAACAGCGGCGGCGAGTTTGAGACACAGGGGTTCAAGGAGAACCGCATCGACCACGGCCAGCTGGTGGGCAGCCGCTGGGCGACAGCCGACCTCTTCGGAAAACTGGAACTGTACCGCCAGCTGGTGTTCGAGTTTGGTTGGCCAGTGATGCAAGCCGTCTTTGCCAGCTACTACGACGGCGCCTACCCGCGGGAACAATACGGGAGCTTCATGGACGGGTTTGCCATCCGTTTCAGCGTCGCCAGCGGCCGCGACATCACACCGTTCCTGGACCACTGGGAGTACCCCCTGTCCGACGCGGCGCGCGCTACCGTCCAGATGTTCGCCCTCCCCGATTGGCTCCCGCCGGGGTGGTAGGAGCGGCCCGACGGGCGCGCCTGCCACCCCGCGTAAGTCGACCAATCGGGGATTTGTGCAAACATGCCGTCACTTGATCGGATCCGATATCACGCGCATGAGGACGGTATGAAACACTGTTGCCTTGGTCTCCTCCTTGCTGCCTTGCTGCTCGTCAGCCTGCCGGCCGCTGCACAAGATGTCGTCATCTCCGGCGCATCCAACCTGTCTGCCCGCGGCATGGTGTCGTGGAACGTCGACCTCTTTGGCGTCGACGACGACCGCACCACCGCCCGGCTCATCAATGGACCGGTCCCCGGGGACGCGCTCTCGCCGGGCGACAATGTGCTGCTCGTGAACAGCCAGGGGCGACCGGGCCAATCGGCGAACGTCGGCAACTACGAGATCTTCGCCGTCGAGCAGGTGGTCGGCGACACGGTGCGCTTTGAGCGCCGCAAGACATTGCTCTTCGGTGACGACGGCACCGACGACAACCTCGGCACCGGGAACCTGCACAACGTGCAGCTCATCCGCATCCCTCGCTTCGACAGCCTGACCATCAGCCCCGGGGGGCGACTGACCGCGCCAGCCTGGGACGGGAGCAAGGGCGGCATCCTGGTCCTGCGGGCCGGCGTGGTCGGCAGCACCGGCAGTCTGGACATGGGCGGGCGCGGCTACCGCGGCGCGTCACACGTGGCGAACTACCGCAACCAGGTCGGAACCCAGGGCGAGTCCTATGAGGGCGCCGGTGTGCAGGGAATCACCGCAAACCTCACCGCCGGCGGCGGCGGTGAAGGACGCCAGGACGCTGGCTGCGGCGGCGGCGGCGGACACGGTACCGCCGGCGTCGCAGGAGGCGCAGACACGTTCTCCGACCCGAATCACCTCGGCGGCGCAGGCGGCGCGACGGTGGGGGCGAACAACCTCGGCCGGATCCGATTCGGTGGCGCGGGCGGCGAGGGCGGCGCGGACGAGGACGGCTTCTACCCCGGAGCCGGCGGCGTGGGCGGCGGTATCGTGATGGTGCTGGCAGACAACGTGATTGCGGCGGACGGCAGCCTGTCCGCCCGCGGTGGCAACGCCGGCGAACCCTGCAGCTTCACCTGCGGGGGCGGCGAGCCCAACTGCGGCATGGGAGGTGCCGGGGGCGGCGCTGGCGGCACGGTCGTGGTCATGACGCCCACTCCGGACGACGTGAACCAGGACGCCTTCGGCGCGGCCGGTGGTGCGCCCACGCAGCAATCCTGCTTCCGGTGCACCGGTGGCGCGGGCGGCGCCGGCAGGTCTGGTGCCGTCGAGCTCGACAACGCAGGGCGCAACATTGACATCGATCTCGACCGCGACGGAATCGTAGACCGGCTCGACAACTGCCCGACCATCCCCAACCCGCAGCAGGAGGACCTGGACAACGATGGCCTCGGCGACGTGTGCGATGGAGATCGCGACGGTGACACCGTGGGCAACGACGACGACAATTGCCCTGACACGCCCAACCAGGGCCAGATCAACACCGACGACGCGGACGACGGCGGCGACGCCTGCGACGACGACGACGACAACGACGGCGTCCTCGATGGCGACGACAACTGCCGATTGACCGCCAACGCGGACCAGCTCGACCTGGACAACGACGGGCTCGGGGACGCCTGCGACGGCGACCGAGACGGCGACACGGTTGGCAACGACGACGACAATTGTCCGGACACGGCAAACCAGGACCAGACGAACACCGACAACGCCGACGACGGAGGCGACGCCTGCGACGATGACGACGACAACGACGGCGTCCTCGACGGCGACGACAACTGCCGACTGACCGCGAACGCGGACCAGGCCGACCTGGACGACGACGGATTGGGGGACGCCTGCGACAACGACCGCGACGGCGACGGCGTGACCAACGGCGACGACAATTGTCCGGACACCGCGAACAGCGACCAGCGCAACACCGACAATGTGGACGACGGCGGCGACGCCTGTGACGACGACGACGACAACGACGGCGTCCTGGACGACGACGACAACTGCCGGCTGACCCCGAACGCAGACCAATTGGACGCCGACGACGATGGCCTCGGCGATCGCTGCGACACGGACCGCGACGGCGACGGAGTCCTCAACGGCCCGGACAATTGCCCGGACACACCCAACGCAGACCAGACCAACACAGACGGCCAGGACGACGGCGGCGACGCCTGCGACGACGACGACGACAACGACGGCGTCCTCGACGGCGACGACAACTGCCCGCTGACGCCCAACGCGGACCAGGCGGACGAAGACAACGATGGCGACGGCGACGTGTGCGACCTGGACCGGGACGGCGACGGCGTCAACGACGACGACGACAACTGCCCCGACACGCCCAACGCCGAGCAGACCGACAGCGACAACGACGGCCTCGGCGACGTGTGCGATGGCGATCGCGACGGCGACGGCGTCGGCAACGGCGACGACAATTGTCCAGACACCGCAAACGCCGACCAGATCAACACCGACGCCCAGGACGACGGCGGAGATGCCTGCGACGACGACGACGACGACGACGGCGTGCTCGACGGCGACGACAACTGCCGCACGGTGGCCAACACCGACCAGGCCGACGACGACGACGACGACCTCGGCAACGTCTGCGATGCCGACCGCGACGGCGACGGCGTCGACAACCCGGGCGACAACTGCCCCGACACGCCCAATGCCGAGCAAACGGACACCGACAACGACGGCGACGGTGACATCTGTGACGACGACGACGATGGCGACGGCGTCGCCGACGAAGACGACAACTGCCCGCTGACACCCAACGCAGACCAGGCGGATACAGACGACGACGAACAGGGAGATGTCTGTGACGACGACCGCGACGGCGACGGCGTGGAGAACGACACGGACAACTGCCCTGACGCCCCCAACCCCGACCAGATCAACACGGATGGTGCGGACGACGGCGGAGACCTCTGCGACAACGACGACGACGACGACGGGGTCCTCGACTTCGTAGACAATTGCCGGATCGTACCCAACCCTCGCCAGCTGGATCAGGACGTCGACGGCACGGGCGACGCCTGCGACGGCGACCTGGACGGCGACGGCGTAACTGACGACGACGACAACTGCCCTCGCATCGCCAACGCACAGCAGGAGGACCAGGACGCGGACAACATCGGCGACGTGTGCGACGGCGACGTCGATGGTGACGGGCTCGACAATGTTGATGACAACTGTCCGATCATCGCCAATCCCGGCCAGGAAGACGCCGACGAGGACGGCATCGGCGATGTCTGCGACGACGACCGCGACGGCGACGGCACACTCAATGTCCCCGACAATTGCCCCGACACGCCCAACCCAGGCCAGCTCGACGGAGACCGCGACGGCACCGGCGACGCCTGCGACGACGACCTCGATGGGGACGACGTGATCGACACGGAGGACAACTGCCCCGACGTGCCAAACCCCGACCAGGTCGACACCGACGGGGACGGCGAAGGCGACGCCTGCGATGACGACGACGACGGCGACGAGCTGGCCGACGACGACGACAATTGCCCCCTCGTCGACAACCCCGACCAGGAGGACCTCGACGGCGATGGCGTCGGCGATGCCTGCGATGACGACATCGACGGTGACGGAGTCGACAACGACGACGACAACTGTGAGCTCGTAGACAACGAGGAGCAGACAGACACCGACGACGACGGTCTCGGGGACGCTTGCGACGACGACATCGACGGCGATGATGTGGAGAACGACGACGACAACTGTCCGTTCGTGCCCAACCCTGGCCAGGAAGACACCAACGGCGACGGGCTCGGCGACGCCTGCGAGGACGACCTTGACGGCGACGGCATCGACGATGAGCTCGACAACTGCCCCGACGTTCCCAACGCGGACCAGGCCGACAGCGACGGCGACGGCATCGGGGACGCGTGCGACCCGGACACTGACGGCGACAACATCATCGACACCGAGGACAACTGCCCCGGGCTCGACAACCCCGACCAGGCCGACCTGGACGGTGACGGCGTGGGCGACGCCTGCGACCCTGACCGTGACGGTGACGGCCTCGATGACGACACGGAAGCGGAGCTCGGCACGGACCCCAACCTGCGGGACACAGACGGCGACGGCCTCGACGACGGCGAAGAGGTCAACGACTTTGGCACCGACCCCACCGACAGCGACACCGACAACGGCGGCGTGCCGGACGGGGAAGAGGTCGATCGCGGCACCGACCCCCTTGATCCCACGGACGACGTGGGCGAGGCGATCATCCGCGGCACGGGATGCGAGTGCCGCACCGGCCCGTCCACGCCGCCCACCTGGCCCGCCCTGCTCCTCGTGCCGCTGACCCTCCTGGCCCTCCGGCGACGGTAACCCACGACTACCGGGTTTCTCGCTCGTGTTGAGCGGCGCTCGACGGCCAAATCGCCGTCTATCTGCGTCGTTCGGGCTTCGCGGGCCGGGAGCCCGCGGGCGCCCAACCTCCTTGCTACACGACGATTTGTCTCGCCGATCACTCGCTCAACCCAAACGAGAAACCCGGTACCGCCGTCCCGCCCTGGCACGGGCCACACCGACCCGAGCAAACCGGGGCGCCGGTTCGTCCGGCCGGACGCAAAAGAGCCAACGAGTCTCGATTGGGCGAGTAGGGAAAACCCCCGCTCGCGTAGTACCATCCGCTCCACGTCCAGAACGCCCAGGGCCGCCCACACCCGGCAGGCCCGCCCAGAGCACCCCTCCGGCTGCGTGGAGCACCATGATCGTCAAGGCACCTCTCCTCACATTGTTGCTCGCCTCCGCCCTGACGGGCTGCATCCAGGAGCGCGTCGACGTCGCCGCGCTCCCGAGCCCCAGAGCCCAGAACAGCTGGGTCCACGACGGCGCTGGCGTCATCGGCGACCGTGCCGCAGACATCAACCGCGTGGCCGACGCGCTGGAGGCGGACACCAGCGCAGAGGTCGCCGTCGTGACCGTCCCGAGCATCGGCGACGAAGTCCCCCGTGAGTTCGCCACCGCGCTGTTCAACGCATGGGGTGTGGGTAAGAAAGGCAAGGACAACGGCGTCTTGATCGTCCATGTGCTGGACCAGCGCCGCGTGGAGATCGAGACGGGCTACGGCGTCGAGGGTACGCTGACGGATGCCCGCGCAAAACGCATCATCGACGAGGTGACCATTCCGTTTTTCAAGGCCGGCTCCTTCGCTGACGGCCACTACGAGACGGTCAGGTCCGTGGACCATGCGCTGAGGCACAACGGTTCGCTGGGTCGCCTCACGGACGGCTGGGACCGCCCGCCGGGCGTCCGCAAAGACGAGGCGCTGGGAACCGCGACGCCGCTGCCCACCGCGACCCGTGTGGCCTTCAACGGACCGGCCGAAGCCTATTGGACCCTTGGCGGGCTCAGTGTCTGGGTCCTCCTGCTCCTCGCGCTCGGTTTCTTCGTGGACCCCTACCTCGTCTACCGCATCTACTACTGGGCCGGGGCCGCAGACTACGCTGGCGCCGGTTTTGCGACCTACCACATCGCCGACGCAACCTGGCCCACCACCGTCGCCCCCTTCGTCCTGCCCGTCGTCTCGGCAGCCGGGGTCTTCGGCCTGCGACGGCTCGTGAAATGGTGGTTTCAGAGCCGGCCCCGCAAGTGCAGCGCGTGCGCCAAGCTGGTCCGCAAGCCGCTGCCGGAAGCCGACGACGACAAGTTTCTCGACAAGGGCCAGCGCGCCGAGGAGATGGTCGAGTCCATCAACTACGATGTCTGGCTCTGCGAGTGTGGGCAACATCGCGTGGACCGGTACCGCCTGTGGAGCAGCTACAAGAAGTGTCCAAGCTGCTCGTACCGCACGTCCAAAACCACAAGCGAGACCATTTCCGCGGCGACCTACACAAGCAGCGGCCAGGCCAGAGTCACCACCCAGTGCAGCAACTGCAGCCACCACTCGGTGTCGTACCGCACCATCCCAAAACTGACGCGCTCGAGCTCGTCCAGCTCCAGCGGAGGCTCGTACGGGGGCGGGGGAGGGGGCGGCTCGTTCGGCGGCGGCTCGTCGGGCGGCGGTGGCGCGGGCGGCAGCTACTGACCCACCCGGCTCGACCAGATCGTGGCATCTCACCGCCCTGGTGGTAATTCTCGCCAGAAGCGGATAGGCTGGCTCAAGCGCCTTCGGCGCGTAGTGAGGCGCCGACAAGAATTGTCCAATGACAAGTGAGTCCAATGGCGATGACGCCGTCGATGCAGAGCGTTGGCGGCAGCTCATCGCGTCCTCGCAATACTACTTCCTCATCCTCGACAGCGATCTGCGGTTTGTGTTCATCAACCAAACGCAACCGCACCTGAGCCCGGCGCAGCTGGTTGGCCAGCTGTCTCCGCTCGACTTCATCCCGTCCGAGGACGTCGACCGGGTCCGGACCGTCCTGCGGGGTGTCCTCGAATCGGGCCAGCCGGCCAGCTACGACGTCCAGGTTCCCATGGACGGGCTGTGGTACCGCACGGAGGTCATGCCCCTTCGGCGCAACGGCGTGGTGGACCAGCTCATCCTGATCACGTCCAATCTGTCGTCACTCAAGCAGGCCCAGGCCGAGCTTGAGGCCCGCAACCGCGAGCTCACCGACCACAAAGCGCGGCTGGACGAGCAGGTGGTGCGCAGAACCCAGGAGCTGCAGACCGCGTACACACAGCTCGAGGCCATCGCCCGACACGATGCCGTGACCGGGCTCCTGACACGTCGCGAGGTGCTGGCACGACTGGACGAAGAGGTCGAGCGGGCCCGGCGCTATGGAAGCCCATTGTCGATCCTCATGCTGGACCTGGACCACTTCAAAGACGTCAACGACACCTATGGACACGTCGCCGGAGATCGGGTGCTCGCCGCCGCGGGCAGAGTTCTGACCGGCGCATTGCGCACATCGGATCATGCGGGCCGGTACGGCGGTGAGGAGCTCCTCGCGGTGATTCCCGAGACCGCGATCCAGGGCGCTACAGAAGCCGCGCGGCGGATTCTGGACTCATTCGCGGCCCTGGCTCACCAGAGCGACGCGGGCTCGTTCCAGGTGACCTGCAGCATCGGCGTGGCCAGCCTCGACGCAGCCATGACCCCCGAGGCGCTGCTCATCGCCGCTGACAAGGCGCTGTACCAGGCCAAGGCCGCCGGGCGCAACACGGTCGTCGCCGCCCCGGGATAGGGCGCTGCGTGGGCCGGCTGCCCGCAACCTCTCGCTAGCTGACTCCGGGTGTTTTTCGCGGACCGAGCCAGGGCGAGTGCGCTCCCACCCCCGAGGTACGACGGGTCAGTAGTCGTACTCGGCCATCGAGCTGGAGTAGTCGCAGGAGCCATCGTCGAACCAGGCGTCGGGTTCGTAATTCACCGCCCACTCGTCGGTGCAGCCCACCGCGTAGGTGCAGGAGAGGTCGTCCGTCGTAGCGACCGGGTCGTAGTTCTCCGCCAGGGGATCCGTACACCCCATGGCGTAGGCGCAGGAGGCGTCGTCCATGTAGGCATCGGGATCGAAATTCTCAGCCCATGGATCGGTGCAGCCCGCAGGATAGGTGCAGGAGGTGTCGTCCATGTAGGCGTTCGCGTCGTAGTTCTCTGCTCCCGGATCGGTGCATCCACTGACGTAGGTGCAGAACCCGTCGTCGACCTCCGCGTCCGGATCGAAATTCTCAGCCGCTGGGTCCGTGCACCCCGTCTGGGCTTCACACGCGTCGGCTTTGGGGGGCCGTGGTTCGTTACCCCCGGCTGGCGGACTGAGGCGCACATACGGGCGGATATGGCTCGCCGCAAGGATCTTGGCGCCATCTGCGTCGACGATGGTGGCGTCGACGTCGACAAGGTACTCGCCGGCGATCGCGACGCCCACCGCGTCGGCACAGTCGTCGGCCTCCTGTGGGAAGATGTGGAACGTCTGCAGGGCGCGGGCGTGTCCGTCTCGATCGGGGAAGACTGCGACGGTGACAGTGTCCGTGTAGCCGTCGTCGCCCTCCTGGGCGCGGGGTGAATAGACCAGTTGACCCTGACCCGCGCCGCCCCCACCGGCCAGCCACATGTCGCCGACGCGCAGGCGAATGAAGATGGGCTTTTGTCCGAGATTGAGCAGGTTCAGGTCGTCAGCGAGGGCCACCACCGTGATCGTGTTGTTCCTTCCGGGAATCACGCTGACACGCAGTTGGGCCTTCTCCTCGTCATCGACGTACGTGGGGGGCGAGATGATTCTGGGGACCTGGTCGTCGCCATTGCCGAACACACAGCCGGCCTGGCCATTGGCCTCGTCCTCGACGCACTTCAACGGATCGATGCAGGGTACGACGTTGTTCGCCTGCATGTGGCAGATGTTTCTGGACCTGATGCAGAAAGAGTAACTGCGGATTCGGATGGAGTCTTCGTCCTCGCAGCTCCTGCGTTCGAGCGGCGGGATCCCGCCGCCGGGAGTGTGCGCCGTTCCAAAGCAATCGGCGTCGTCCTGACAAGCGACTCTGTCGCCCTGCTCACCGGCCGCAATGCATGAACCCGATTGGGGACCTTCGTCGGCCACAGCCACATAGCAGGCCGTCTCCGCTCCGCAGAGCTCTTCGAACCCCACCCCCGTGATCTCGCACTGCCCCGCGTCGGTGCACACGCCGCTGTAGTTCACGGTGACGAGAGCTTCGTGTTGGGTCTCACCGACCGTGACGGTACGACAAAACAGCAGGCCCTCATTGGGACACTGGTCGTTCCGGTTGCAGCCGTAGGTCAGGTCTGGCGGGATGAAGCCGCCACGGTAGAGGTCGTCGATCTCGTCTGTGGAGTCTGCCACCTCCCCGGGGGCCGGCGTGGTATTGATGCGGTCGTCGTCGGTGTCGACCCAGTCGGCAAACGCCGATTGGGGCACCAGAGAGAGCAAACCGATGGCCAGGCAGGCACCCACCTGCGCAAGGAGATTCAGCTTCTGCAACATGTCGTTTCCCGATTGATCCGCCCCAATCGAGTCCCCTGAGTCTGCGCATCTTGCGGATGGAGGTGCGTTACAGAGCGTTACCGGGTTTCTCGCTCGTGTTGAGCGGCGCTCGACGGCCAAATCGCCGTCTATCTGCGTCGTTCGGGCTTCGCGGGCCGGGAGCCCGCGGGCGCCCAACCTCCTTGCTACACGACGATTTGTCTCGCCGATCACTCGCTCAACCCAAACGAGAAACCCGGTTACAGCGGGTCGGACGCTCTCACCCGACTTTGCTGTCGACGTGACTCTCCCTGTACGCCGCGACCAGGAGAACCCGGTGGCTCGATTGTGCCTCGCGCGCGCCTTGCGATTCTGCGGGTGTCGAGACCGACCAGGCCACCTACCACACCCACGCCTCCACGCTGATCCAGGTCCAGGCCACGCGCTCATGCTCGTAGGTTCGTTCAACTCCGCGCTCGGCGTCCGGATCACCCTCTGACCCCCTAGTCTTCTGCACAGCGACATCACAGCGCGGTTCCACCCGCATCGGTTGGACGGCGAGCACGGCAATCGCTAGTGTCAGCCCATGACAACACGGTCGGATCTCGATCTCTCTTCGGCCACGCAAAAGGCCCTCGCCGACACCGGCGGCCCGGACGTCGCTTCCAGCATGGGCGGCAACCGCTCCGCCAGGCGACTTCAGGGCCAACAATTGATGGCCGGGACGGGGCCGACAACCGCGTCGTCCGAGACCGCGGCAGGACCCACGGACGCCCCACAGGTCATCGGCCCGCCCCTGCCGCTCCAGTACGATCCCAGCGCCCTCGAGGGCGTGCACGGGCTCAAGGAGAAGATCGAAGAGTGGGAGCGCCTGCACCTCAAGGACGGGAACACCGTGACCGTGGAGGAGCGGCTGGTACTGGTAGCCCATGCGCTCAAACTGCGCGGCCTGTCCTCCGGCCGCATCTCCGACATCATTGGCAACGCATTTTTTGGCAGCAGCGGCAGAGAGGTGAACGCCGACAACCTCAGCGAGAACAGCGTGCATCTGGTGTACGCAACGCCCGGCACAGCCGCCGTGTTCAGCCTGACCTCGCCCGCGGCCGCGACGGCACGCGTGACGTTCTCCAACGGCGCGTCCTCGTCGTTCACGGGACCGACCCAGTATCCGGGGCTCGACAAGAACTCTCGGGAGCAGCAGGTGGGGTGGGCCCGGAACTCCTACCTCAGCGGCGCCGGTCGCGCGACGTTCAGCGGGGGACAGTCCATGGTCACGGCCCGGCAAGCCGAGCTTCAGGCCGCGTTTATCGCGGACGACGCCAGCCTGTCCGTCCGCAAGTCCGCAGGCTCACCCGGCTTCCGCGCCGCCATGACCGACTTCATCTACGACAAGGTCCTCAACGGGTACGCGGAGAAGGTGGCCTTCCAGAACATCCCGCTCCTCCAGTCCTGGGTGGACGCCAACCCCGCCCCCACCACCATGACGCCGGCGTGGGCGCGCCAGATTGGAACGCAGGCCATGCAGCTCGTGCTCGCCTACAACAACGCCAACATCTTCGCGCGGACCCACACCACCTGGTACGTCGAGGACGAGGCCGCCGCGCAGATCCTCGTGGAGAATGTGAAGCCGGGGCTGAAGGTGAACTTCGACGTGGACAACCCCGGCAACATCCGCGTCGGCTGAGCCAACGGTTCCCCATCGCCCCGCTGCCTCGCGTCGCGCGATCGTGACCGGCCGCTCGCCCCGTTCGCCGGCACCGCACGGATCCCCCTACATCGATCTCCCTTTGGTGGTACAAGGCGTCACCGTCACGACGTCGCGCTCACAACCAGGCAAGCAGTCATGATCCATCCCTACAGTCTCAAGAACATGGCGCAGTGGGAGCGCGGCGACTTCAAGGTCAAGATCGTCGTCCCCACCAGCGATCGCCCTGTCGCCTATTGTGACGGGACCGACGAGGACGAGGCTGAGCTGCGCGACATCGCCGAGAACGAGGGCACAGAGCTGCCCGAGATCAAGCGCAAGGTGCTCAAGACCGGGCGCGAGATCTGGACCATCGGCGAAGCGCCGGCCAAAACGGACGAGGACGAGTGGTAGGCACTCGCCGGGGTGCCTGGTGATCACCCGACCCGTGGACAACCCCCGGCAGGCTCCCTGCTCCCAGAACACCAACCACGCGTTCATGTTGATGTTGGCGCCAAACCCGCCCGGCGGTCTGGGGTTGGGCCGCGGTACACTGTCGCCGCCCATGAGCAGCCCACGGTAGGTCATGGAGCTGCTGCCGGGCTCGGTCGCCGCCGGGACATCGTCGCCTGTTTGGCCCCGGCAGCTCGTCTCCGTCCCAGCACATAGACCCAGTTTGTTCTTCCACCGCTCGCGTGCCCGCAACCGCGTTTTGCGGACTCGCGCCGCGCCGTTATGCTGGGCGTCCATCGAACGACAGGAGACTCCGATGAATGTCCCCCTGACTGCGGCGCGGAACCTCGCGGTGCCCGCGCTCCTGCTCCTGGCCGCCTGCGCGGGCGACGATCCAGCGACGACGCCCCTGCCGTCCGATGTCGGCGACGCCGGCGACGCTGATGGGGCGGGCGACGCACCGGACGGACCGGCGGATCTTCCCCCGTTCGCGTTGACCGTGACCGTGGACCGCAGCGTAACCGTCCCAGGTCAGCCGATCGCCATGGAGGTCGTCGCCATCGATGTCGAAGGCGACGCCCTCACGTACAGCTGGGACGATGGCGGCGGCGCGGCGACCGAACA
>CALBXO010000396.1 GCA_937890335.1 uncultured Pseudomonadota bacterium
CGTTCATGGCGCGGACCTTGGTCCTGTTGCCCTTCTTTCCCACCACTTTCACCTTGGCTCCCGAGCCAAATGCGCCGGCCTTCTTGCGCTTCATGCGGCGGTTGTACAGGCCGTCGATGCGCTTCTGATCGCGCTTTCGAGTCACGATCAGGTTGGTCGTGAACTGTTGCGCAGCGTAGGCGCTGTTGATGTCGCCCCCTTTGGCGGCGGCAACGTCGGGATCGTTGGCGAGTTCATCCGCCAGATCCTTGGCCAGCAGCGTCTCACCCTCAAGCCATTTGTCGCCATCCTGGTTCTCAGCCACGGTGCGTGTCTCGTTCTGTTGGAGGTAGAAATGGCTGACGATGTGAAGGACGCGCCCGTCGCCGTACGGGAAAGTTACTGCGATGGGGGCGGCGCCATACTTTGACCGCATCTCGTCGCTCTCGATGAGCACCTCGACCTCGCCGGGCCGCAGGATCTTGACCGGGTAGCTGGACGCCTCCAGCCACCACTTCGGCGCCGATTTGGACAGTTGGATGTGCTGGAGGAACACGTTGTCCTTGCCGGCGACCTTCACGGCCACCACGTCGTTGGAGGTGGGGCGGTCGTTGTATTTGATGTAGCCGGGGAAGGCCTTCTGGACGACGTTGGTCAGCGCCCAATCCGTGGTGTAGAGAAACCCGCCGGCCCGGACGAACTTCTGGAGCTTGTCGATGCCCTTCTCACTGACGGTGCCGGGGCAGTTCACCATGACCAGTTGTTTGGCGTTGAGCTCGATGTTGTCGAGCTCCCCGGGGGTGATCATCAGGTGCGGTACCCCGACGACGCCGAGCACATCCTGGACCCGGTCGTAGGTCCCGGCCACCACGATGATCTCGGCGCTCCCCACGCTCTCGAGCAGCTTGAAATCCGCCGGGCGCTCGCTGGCCATCCGTCCGCGCACGACGACACTGGCAGCCTTGTTGGCGCGGGCCATCTTGGCCTCGCCTAGCGGCGAGTCAGCGTGGGCAGATGTGGCATTGAACGCGAGAATGACCAGCACGACCGCGAGTCCAGCGGCGGTCAGGGGCAGGTGAAGCAGGGCTCGTTTCATCGTTCGACTCCAGTTCATGGACGGGTCGAACGGACTCGGTGCGGACTCGATCTAAATACGGCGTGGCCCGACCAGAAAAAGGTCAGAGATCGCGATGCAGTCCGAACAGGAGATTGAGCGCCTCGATGGGCGTCATGGTCTCCGGCACCATGCTCTTGAGGGCCTCGAGCGCGCGCTGTTCGGCGGGCGTCAGAGAGGGCCCCATGGAGAACAGGCTCAGCTGCGCGCCGTTGTCGCGGCTGCGGGTGCTTCCGTCAGACTCCCGCGCCAGGACGGGGTTTCCGCTGGCGTCGTGACTGGTGGTCTCCAGGTTGGAGAGGATGTTCTTGGCGCGTTGGACCACGCTGTCGGGCAACCCCGCCAGCCGCCCCACCTGGATGCCGTAGCTTCGGTTGGCCGGCCCCGGGACCAGGCGGCGCAGGAAGATGATGTCGTCCTTCCACTCCTTGCACGCGATGTTGAAGTTGCTCACGCCGTGCAGCGTCTCCGACAGGCTCGTCAGTTCGTGGTAGTGGGTCGCAAACAGCGTCTTGGCACCGATGTCGTCGTGGAGGAACTCCGCCACAGCCCAGGCGATACTCAGACCATCGTACGTGGCCGTGCCCCGACCGATCTCGTCGAGAATGATGAGCGAGCGGTCCGTAGCGCTGCGCAGGATGTGGGCGGTCTCCGTCATCTCGACCATGAAGGTCGACTGGCCCTTGGCCAGGTTGTCGGAGGCGCCGACGCGGCTGAAGATCTTGTCGACGATGCCCAGGCGGGCGGACGCCGCGGGGACAAAGCTCCCCATCTGCGCCAGCAGGCTGATGAGGGCGACCTGCCGGATGACCGTGCTCTTACCGGCCATATTGGGACCCGTGATGATGAGCAACTGGTTCTCATCCCGATCGAGGGTCACCGTGTTGGGCACAAACCGCTCGCCCCCCATGTGACGCTCGACCACAGGGTGACGGCCGTCCTCGATGAACAAGGACGTGTCGGCGCTCATCTCGGGACGGCGGTAGTCGTGCCGGTAGGCGACCTCCGCGAGCCCTGCCAGGACATCCAGCGTGGCCAGCCACCGGGCGGTGCGATGCAGCCGTCCAAGGTACGTGGCACACTCGCGCCGCAGCTCCTCAAACAGGCTGAACTCCAGCGCCATGCGACGGTCGTTGGCGGTCAGGACCTTCTCTTCGTACTCCTTGAGCTCCTCCGTGAAGTACCGCTCCGAGTTCGCGAGAGTCTGCTTGCGAATGTAGTGGTCGGGCACCAGGTGGAGGTTGGCCCGCGTGATGTCGATGAAGTAACCGAAGACGCGGTTGTACTTGACCTTGAGGCTGGTGATTCCGGTGTTTTCGCGCTCGGTCGCCTCGTAGCGCAGCAGCCAATCCTTGCCGTCACGCGACAGCTCGATGAGCTCGTCAAGCTCGTCGTGGTAGCCCATGCGCAACATCCCGCCTTCGCGCAGGGTCACCGGCGGCTCGTCCACGAGCGCCCGCGCGAGCAGCGCCTGGAGGTCCTCGCACGGGTCCAGCGCGTCGCGCAGCTCCATGAGCAGCGGCGCCGTCGCGCCGGCGAGCCGCTCCATGACGTTGGGAATCTGCGCCAGGGTCTTCTGGAGGTTGAGCAGGTCGCGGGCGTTGGCGGTCCCCTGCGACACCTTGCCCGTCAGCCGCTCCACGTCGTAGGTGTCGCGCAGGCTGTCGCGCAGATCCTCGCGCAGGCCGAGGCTACCGGTGAGCTCCTCGACGGCGGCGTGCCTCGCGACAATCCTCGCGAGATCCACGAGCGGATGGCCGAGCCACTGCCGCAGCTTCCTGCCGCCCATGGCGGTGACCGTCTCGTCGAGGACGCTGATGAGGCTGCCGCTGCGGCGCCCGCCCATGAGCGTCTCGGTCAGCTCCAGGTTGGCGCGTGTGGCCTCGTCGAGCATGAGGTAATCGTCGCAGCGGTAGCACTCCAGCTGCGTGATGTGCTGCGCGACGCCCTGCTGGGTGTACGCGAGGTAGCCAAGGATGGCGGCGACTGCGCTGTCGACGGCGTTTGCCGACTGAAACCCAAACGAGGTGACCGAGGTGAAGAACGCGCCCACTTCCGTGGTGAAGTAGCGTTCCTGGGCGAGCTGGCTCTCGACGCGCTCGTGGTTCAGCAGCGCCTCGAGGACACGCTCCTTGTCGAACGACGCCGGCGGCATCTCGCGCAGCGTCGTCGCCGGTAGGCGCAGCTCCAGGTCCGGCCGGATGACCTGCAGATCGGTCTGGTCGATGAGGAGCTCCGCCGGGCGCGCGCGATCCAGCTCGGCGATGAGCTGCGTCAGGTCCCCCACCTCAGTCGCGCGAAAATCGCCGGTCGACACGTCGATCAGGGCAATGCCCCAGGCGTGGTCCCCGCGCTTGGGAGAGGCGCGGACGGCGCCCAGGTAGTGGTGCGCGCGGGCCTCAAGTTGCCCGTCGGCGAGTCCGACTGCAGGGGTGATGACCCGAGTGACGCCCCGCGCGACGATCCCTTTGACCTGCCGCGGGTCCTCGAGCTGATCGCACACAGCGACTTTGTAGCCCTTCTGGACCAGCCGCCCGATGTAGTTCTCGGCCGCGTGATGCGGAACGCCGGCCATCGGGACCTCGTCCACATCGCCCTTGTTGCGCGCGGTGAGGGTCAGGTCCAGCTCGCGGGACACGGTGACCGCGTCCTCAAAGAACATCTCGTAGAAGTCACCCATCCGGAAGAACAAGATGGCGTCGGGGTGGCCATCCTTCGCGGAGAGGTACTGCTCCATCATGGGGGTCATCTTCATGGCGACCCATGGTGTAGCGCAGACCCGTGTGCGGGTCGACAGCCGCGACCGGCTACTCGATGCGGAGGAACCACGCGTTGCGGGTCCAGGCCAGCCAATTGTCGCGGCTGCGCAGGTCGCCGAGGTACTCGTGCTGGTTGTAGTCAAAACCGGGGCGCAGCTTGGCACCCTGGATGACCATATACAGGCTGCCACCGTAGTCGTACGGCGTGGGGCGCTCCTCGGGCGGGAGGTCCAGGAAGTCGGGGAAGCGCGGCAGGTGGAAGAAATTATGGTTGCCGGGCACGGTCACCTCCCAGACGAGCGTGGCGGGCAGCTGGTAGATCTGGACGAGCCAGAAGTCCGGCTTGTTGATGGTCGCCTGCTCGAACGCCACGTACCCATTGGGGGTCAGCCCACCCTCTTCGGGCACCAAGGCAGACGGCGTGCCCACCAGCGTAGGCATCTCGATGAGCCCGTCGATCTCGGTGATGCCCGTCCGGTAGGCGATGGAATACGGCGATGTCTCGCCGGTGTAGGAGCCGCCAAACGCCAGGTACGTCGCGTCGTTAAGTTCCCTTCGCAGGGGCGCCTGGTGCGCGGCGATGATGACGTTGCCCTGTCCTTCAGCCTCGTCATAGCCACCGATGAAGCCTTCAAACCCGAGGTCGATCCACGGCTGAATGCGGTTGATCGTCGGCCCATTGGGGCCGGTGTGTGCTCCGTTGACCTTGAACTGGAGGGCGGTCGTCAGGTTGATCGTGAGCTCTAGATCGACTTCGTAGATCTCGTCCGCAGAGGTGAAGAGGTAGCGGCGGATGCCCAACGCGTAGGGCGTGAAAACGCCGGTCCGATCATTGATGAGTCCGCCCCATGCGATGACCGCCAGGTCGCCAACTCGGCTGACGAGCGTGTAGTGGCGATCGCCGTTGGGGTCCACGACGTTCCCCTGCCCTGGGTAGGGATTGGGCCGCCCAGGCGAGATGCGAGTGGTCTCCACGATAATGAGCTGCCGCTCGTCGGGACCGGGCTGCGCGATCTTCTGGAAACCGGAGACCTGTCCCTGGATTGTGGCCAGGGGAAGTCCGCCGCCGCCGCCGCCGCCGCCGGGCGGGGCCGTGGGGAACAGGAAGATGGTGACGTTCTCGGCGTTTACGGCCTGGACGCTGGCCGATGAGAAGCCCGCTGCGGTCGCGGAGACGAATTGGTCACCGTAGACATCGTCGCCGCTGAACGTGATGAGTCCCCCGGGGTTTGTGTAGCCCTGGTGCTCGGTGTTGCCGTCCACGCTGAGCATCACAAACGCGCCACTCACCGGGGCCCCGCCCACATCGTAGACGCTGACGTTGAGAGCGCCCTCTACATCTCCACCCCAGGCCCCGCCAAAACGTGTCGCCGGATGGAAGTAGACGTACCGATCGGGCGCTTCGAGCTCCTCGCCCCCGAGGGTCACCTTAGCGCGCACCGCGCCTTCGATGTGCGGCGCCGTGACGCAACGGATGGTCGCCTGGTCGATGATCTGCGTGTCCGTGCAGGCGGCCGTGCCAAGCCTGATCTGTGGGTCCGAGTGGAAACCACGTCCGCGCACCGTCAGGACCGTGCCGCCGGCGATGCTTCCCCGCCCCGGAATGAGGTCCGTCACAACGGCGGGCGCCGTGAACCTGTACCCACCGACCAGCTGCGAGGTCTGGTGGGCTCCGACGGCGCGCACATTGGCCAGACCAAGGGAACCTGGCGGCGTGCGGACGATGGCAGTGCCCGCGTCCGGCAGTGAGACGATGTCCGCCTCGAGAGGGCCAAAATGGAATGTGGTCGCAGAGCCGAAGCCCTCACCGAGAAGCGTGACCTCCGTGCCACCCTCCACGGGGCCTTCGGAGGGGGTGACGGCGAGCAGCCGGAGCGTGGGCGCGTAGGTGTACCCGTCTGCGAGCGAGGCCTCGCCTTCGTCATGGCGTACGGTGACGCGCACCGGTCCGGTCTCCCCCGCTGGCGTTCGCACGCGCAGGGCCTGGTCGGTGATTTCAATCAGAGCCGCGGGCGCGTTCCCAAACCGGACCTCCAGACCGTCGCGGTCAAAACCTGCACCGGAGACGACCACTTCCTGGCCGCCGCTCGCGGGGCCGAAGGCAGGTTGTACGTTGGAGACGACGAGTTCTCCGGGGTCGGCCTCAAAATAGACGTACCCCGCGGGCAGGCCGCTCGCGCCAAACGCGGTGAAGATCTCGACGTCGGCGGGGCCGACCTGCCCCGCGGGCATCACCAGCTCCAGCCGTTGGTCGTTGATGTGGCGAACGGTCGCACGGAAGTCCCCGACGAAGACCTCGGCATCCTCGGTCAGCCCGGTGCCCGTAGCCACGACGACATTGCCGCCCCGCGCCGGTCCGGCCGCAGGGAGCAGCTGGTCAATCTGCACAGGCGCGAGGTAGCGATAGCCGGCCTCGAGCGTTGCTGCGTTGTAGAGGCCGGTGACCCGGACGTCGCTCGGTCCCTCAGGGTTGGGTGGAGCGATGGCGACGATGGTCGTGTCGTCCAGGCGTTCCGTACCAATGGCGGCGCGGCCCCCAAAACTGACCTGGACACCCTCGGTGAAGGCGACGCCCTCGATTTGGATGCCGTCTCCGCCGTCGGTGGAACCACTGGCCGGTACGACGCTCGTGACGCGCAGGCGCTCCACGTACAGGAACGCGCCTGCCAAGACAGCGTCCTGGGTCTCGGTCTGGACTTTGACGTCCACACGGCCAGGTCGGCCCGGCGGCGAGACACAGCGCAGAGTATCGGGCGCCAGGACCTCGACTGCGCGCGCTCGCGCGGTTCCGAACAGCACCACAGGCTCCAGGAGCGGGGGCCCGTTGATTCGAAGGAGCACCTCGGTGCCGCCGTCGATGAATCCAATCCCGGGTTGAATCTCGAGGACTTCAAGAATGGGATCGGCGGGTTCGTCCTCGCCGCCGTCGGCGTCCTGGACCGGCACATCGGGGGCTGCGTCCGCGTCCGGCTCGGTGTCACCCGGGGTGTCGGGCGTCACATCTGGCGCTGTGTCCCTGCCGAGATCCGGTTCGACGAGTGTGTCTGCGTCGTCCGTGTCGGGTGCATCCAGCGAGTCTGTGGCGTCGGGAGTTGGGGCGGCATCCGGTCGATCGGCGCCGGGCGGCGCCGCAGGGTTGTCGCCACAACCCAAGACGGCTGCGCACAGTCCCGCTACCAAGAGCGCGCGCAGAAAGGCTGATCTCATGTCACCTCGACGATGTGCTGGCGACCCGATGCCCCAATCGGCCGCCTTGTCCCGCCCTTCCCGAGGCGGTGTGCGTTCGTGCCAGCGCTACCGCAGCTGGATCACCCACGCGGTGGAGGTGAAGACCTCCCAGTTGTCGAGACCAAAGTCGTTGTACTCGAAGTTGTCGTAGTCGAACTCGATCGCCCGCGCGGAGGTGATGTACATCGCCAGCGGGCCCGCCACGTAGGGGGCCGGGCGCTCGTCCTCGGGCAGGTCCCGGAAGTCCGGGAACTCAGGCAGCTGGAAGAACGGCTGGTTTCCGGGCAGCACCACATCCCAGACGGGCGTTCTGTCGAACAACTCGATGTTGATGAAGTAGAAGTCCGGCTGGATGTTCGAGTTGGGGTTGAGCTCCACATAGTTGTTGACCACGCGCCCGCCGTCGCGCGGGTTCTCCGCGATGGGCACGCCGAGCAGCGGCGGCAGCTCGATGACGCGGTCGGTCTCGCTGACGGACCGCAGGATGGCCAACGAATAGGGTCCACGCCGGTTGGTCCACGCGCCGCCGTAGACGAAGAAGCTGAGATCCTCGAGCACGCCCTCAAGGTGGGGCTGGTGCTCCGCCGTGACGAATTCAGCGTCGCCGACCGCGGTGTCGAGTCCGCCAAAGACCCCCTCAAACCCAAAGTCGAGCAAGGGGATGACCTCGTTCATATTCGGGCCAGGCTCGCCGCGCGGCGCGTTCTGGACCTTGAACGTCAGGGGGTTGTTGAGCGGGATGTCGACCTCGATGTCCACGTTGTAGGTCTGGCCAGCGGAGACGAAGAGGTAGCGGCGCACGCCCATGAACAGGGGCCGGAACTCCTCGGTCAGGTTGTTGAACAGTCCGGCGACACAGACGACCGCCAGGTCACCCACGCGGCTGATCAAGGTGTACTCGCCGTTGCCGAGGACCACGTTTCCGTTGCCCGTGGGCGGGTTGCCGCGGAATGGGCTCGGGCGGGTGGTTTCGCACAGGGCAAGCTCAAACTCGTTGGGACCGGGGTCACCAATCTTCTCCACCCCGCTGATGTAGCCCGTGATGGTACCGCTCGGTGGGCCGCCGGGCGGTGCCCCGTTGCCGTCGAGCGGCGACAGGAACACCGTGATGTTCTCGGCGTTGAAGCTCTCCACCGTCGCCGAAGAGTAGCCGGCGGCGATTGCGGTGACGCTCTGGCGGCCAAAGAGGTCTGCACCGGAGAAGGTGACCTGGCCTCCGGCGTTGGTGAAGCCGGCGTACCGGGAGTCACGTTGGATGGAGAGGGTCACGTACGCGTTCTCGATCGGTCCGCCGCCGCTGCTGAAGACGGAGACGTTGACGGCGCCAGAGATCTCCTGGCCCCAGGCGCCACCAAAGCGGGTACCCGGGTTGAAGTAGATGAAGCGGTTCGGCGCGCGCACATCGTTGTCGCCGAAGGAGACCGTCACATCGACCGCGCCCTCGCGCCCGGCCGGTGAGCGCACGGAGAGAGTGGAGTTGTCGATGAACGCAATCTCGCTGGCAGGCGTGGTGCCAAACCGCACCGACTCCGGCGCGGCGGCGAAGCCTTCGCCCCGGATGATGACGAATGTCCCGCCGGCGATGGAGCCCTGGGCCGGGTTGAGTCCAAAGATGTTGATGGTCTGCGTGTACTCGAACCCGTCGGGCACGATGGTCGTGAGGTTGCCAACGCGCACG
Organism: uncultured Pseudomonadota bacterium; assembly: GCA_937890335.1. GTDB lineage: Bacteria > Myxococcota_A > Bradymonadia > Bradymonadales > CALBXO01. The sequence goes on from CALBXO010000396.1 coordinate 8,759, forward strand.
GTGACATCTGTCAGGCCCAACGCGCCGGACGGAGTGATGACGGTCAGGCTGGTCTCCGTGGCCTCCGTGACCTGGGCGCGCAGGGGGCCAAAGAGCACCACGCTGCGCTGGGTGAAGCCCGAGCCGGTAATGGTGACTTCCGTCCCGCCAGCGACGGGGCCGGAGGCTGGGTCAATGGAGTCCACTTCGACGGAGGGCAGGTACTCGTAGCCGTCTCTCAGGGTGGAGGTGCCGTCCGCGGTGCTCACCTGCACATCCACCGAGCCGACCGCACCAGCGGGCGCACGCCCAACGATGGTGGTGTCGCTCTGGTCGAGGACGGTCAGGCCTTCGCCGTCGAAGGTCACCGAGAGGTTGCGACCACCCAGGTTCTCGCCGACCACCGTGACGATCTGGCCGCCGCTGGCGGGCCCTGCGTCCGGGACGACGCCGCGAACCGTGACCTCGTTATTGCCCGGCGCCAGGTAGAGATAGCCGTCGATGAGACCGGAGACGCCGTTGTCGTTCGTGACAGTGATGTTCACGAAGCCGGCGGGTCCGGGCGGCGTGTTGACCGTCAGTTCGGTGGCCGACACGAACGTAGCGTCCACGTCGATGTCACCAAATCGAAGGGTCGTCTCGTCGTCGAAACCAGCACCGTAGATTGTCACTGGCGTGCCGCCGGAGACGGGGCCGGCGCCCGGGAACACACGTTCGATCTCGACGGGCGTGTAATACCTGAACCCACCGGCGAGCTGCGCGGAGCTGTTGCGATCCGTGAGGCGCACGTCCACACGGCCGGCCTCGCCGGGCGGGGTCGTGACCTGGAGCGTCCTGGCGTCCAGGAACTCAACCTCAATGGCGGACCTTCCACCCACCGTAACCAGGGTTCGCGGGGAGAAGCCTCCGCCGCGGACCAGAATCACCTCGCCGCCCGTGGTGGCGCCCCGGTTGGGACTCACCGTGTCCACGCGGAGGGGCTCGAAGTAGGTGAAGCCGCCGGCGATTACGTCGTCGCCGAGGTCGCCCACGACCTTCACGTCCACAGGTCCCACCGTGCCGGGCGGGGTCCGCCCGATCAGCTGGTTGGAGTTGAGTACCTGTACATCCCGCAGCGCGCGGGTGCCGAGGAAGACCTCCGTCCCCTCGTCAAAGTAATTGCCGAGCACGAGCATTGGCGTGCCGCCATCGACGGGCCCTGTCGTCGGCGAGATCTCGACGATCTCCGGTCCGCGAGGACCGTTGTCCATGTCGGGCGTGTCGGTGTCCGGCATGTCGGTGTCGGACGTGTCGGTGTCGGGCGTGTCGGTGTCGGACGTGTCGGTGTCCGGCGTGTCGGTGTCCGGCGTGTCGCCCTCGATGTCCTCCCCGGCGTCGTCCACCGCGTCGGGGTCGGATGTGTCGGTGTCCCCCCCCGTGTCGGCGGGGCCGAGGTCCTCGTCTCCGTTGTTGGCAGAGTGGTTTCCGCCGATTGGTGTCGGATTCGAGTCCGTGCAGCCGCTGGCGGTCAGCGAGGTCACGAGCGCGAGGGCGAGGAGCAAGCTCCCCTTTCGAATGAGAAGGTCCACGATGATGTGTCCTTTGGCGCGCGGATTCGGTTGCTGCTGATCCCCTGCGAACTGGGCTGCCCCGGATCTGTACGAGCCGTTCAAACGGTTCCGCGCGGTGTCACTCGTACGCGTCGCAATATAGTTGTCTGGGCGGGGCTGCGCAAGGCGTCGGTCCGCGCGCGGACGCAGTCCCCTCCGTTGTCGGGTCCGATCTGCGCGCAATTCTGGGCGAGCGCGGACACGGTGGGGGACGAGGCCGGGAACGAGCCGTCTGCGTTACTCGATCCGATGCCGTCGGCCACCGGATCGGCGCGGCTTCTCTTCCACCTCGCCGTCGTCCCGGTGGCAATTGCGACACTCGTAGGTGCGATCCTTATGGGGGCGGAACGGCACCGTGTCCGGCTTGCCGCACTTCACGCAAGTGATCTCCCAGTCGGTCCGCTTGGCCTCCGCGGCCAGATCGCGCCATGACCGACCGTGCTCATCCTGGCGACACTTCGTGCACAGCGCGTCCTTTCCGCCCTTGGGGACAAAGTCCAGGATCTCGCTCTTGCCGCACCGGCTGCACTCAATGGGGTTGTGGACGCGCGTGCCGTGCTCGAGGCGCGGTATGGCCTTGGGTACGAAGGCGCGCTTGGCCGGCTTCTCCCCGTCGGACCTGGCGTGGCACTCTTTGCAACGCAGCCGGCTGCCCGGGCGCGGGCGGAACGGCACGGAGCCTTTTTGCCCGCAATCGCAGCAGACCATCGCGAATTTTTCGGGGCCGGCGGCCGCGCCCTTCTTGCGATGGCAGGCTGTGCACAACAGCGTTTTGGGGTTGCGGGGCTCGAAAGGCACGGAGTCCTTGGCGCCACACTCAGAGCACACGATGTCGAAGCGCGGTTTGTTCATCCTTCCCCTCCGGCCCGGCCAACGCGCGGGCGGACCGGCGCATTCCTAGCCAGAGTCGGCGCCGCATGCAACCGCGCGCCCGTGACTGCGCGGTGCGCATTGGGTAATCTCCCGCCCCATGGCATACCTCGACACACTCGCGGAGCTCGATGCTGACGGCCTCGAGCGCGCAATTATCGCCCACAACTACCACTATTGGGTCCGTGCCCAGCCGCACATCTCGGACTACGAGTACGACCAATTGGTCGAGCGGTTGCGCGCGGTCGCACCAGCGAGCCCAGTCATCGACGCCGTTGGGCTCGGCGGAGCCATTGCCGACGCATCGATGCGCGCCAGGATCCAGGACGTGATCGACGCGTTTCCGGTGCCGCAGCACATGGAGACGGGGCAGCGCGTAGCCCACGACGTTCCCATGTTGTCGCTCGACAAATGCTACGACGAGGAGACGCTTCAGAAGTGGTTTGAGAAGTTCGAGGGAGACGTTGTGGTCAGCCCCAAGGTCGACGGGGTCGCGGTCAGCATGAAGTACCGTGCCGGCAATCTCGTGCTGGCCACCACCCGCGGCGACGGTCGCGAGGGCGAGCTGATCACGGAGAACATCAAGCGCGTGGTGGGCGTCCCCCACACGATTGAGGCAGACGCGGTCGAGGTGCGCGGCGAGGCGTACATTCCGCTGTCCGCGTTCCGTGCCGAGTTTGCGGAGTACTACGCGAACCCGCGCAACCTGACGGCCGGTGGCATCAAAGCCAAGGAGCCCGACGCGACCGCCGCGTACAAGATCCACTTCTTCGCCTACGACATCCTCGGCAGCAGCGCCGCGACGGAGATGGAGAAGTTCGCGCTTCTCGGACAGTTGGGCTTCCGGGCCGTGGAGACGCGCCTGGTGTCGGAAGCCGGGCTCCAGGCCGCGTACGACGATCTCCTGGGGAGGCGCGACCAGCTGGATTACGAGACCGATGGCGTCGTGTTCCGGGCCGACTCCCTCGAAGAGCAGGCGCGGCTCGGCGCAACCTCCCACCACCCGCGCCACTCCATCGCGTACAAATTTCAGGGCGACTCGGGCGTGTCGACACTGCGCGCCGTGGAATGGTCCGTGTCGCGGACCGGCGCGATCAACCCTGTGGGCATCGTGGACCCCGTGGAGTTGAGCGGTGCCAGCGTGACGCGGGTCTCGCTTCACAACCTGTCCATCATTGAAGGGCTCGGGGACGACAGCGGCACGCTGCACCTCGGCAGCAGCGTGGTGATGATGCGGCGTGGCGGCGTCATCCCCAACCTGGAGAACGTCGTCGAACACGGTGACGTGCCGGTGGAGATCCCCGCGGTCTGTCCGAGCTGCGGTGGTCCCACCTACCGCGACGCGGACGTGCTCTACGCCGAACACACTGAATCCTGCCGCACCTTCCGCCTCAAAGAGCTCGAGCACTTTATCTCCACAATCCGCGCCGACGGATTCGGCGAGAAGATCGTCGCGGCGCTCTTCGACGACGGCAAGCTGCGCAGCCCGGCGGACCTCTTCCGCCTACGCGTGGAAGATCTTCTGCCCATGGAGCGGATGGGGCCGACGCTGGCGGCCAAGCTTGTGGGGAGCGCGCAGAGCGCCAGCTCGATGCCCGCCGATGTCTTCCTGCGTTCGCTTGGAATCGACGAGCTGGGCAAACACGTTTCCCGTTTGCTCGCGACCGAATACGGCGACCTGGACAAGATTCGGGCGGTGAGCCAGGAGGAGTTCTTGGGACTCCACACCATCGGAGAACGCATCGCGCACAGCGTGGCCACCGGTCTCGCGCGCAACGGCGCACAGATCGACGAGCTCCTGGAGTTTGTTACCCTCAGCTGGCCCGGGGACGTGCCGCAGGTGCAGGCGCCGAGCGACTCGCCGTTGATCGGGAAGACCATCCTGTTCACCGGGGCGATGGAATCCATGTCCCGGAACGAGGCGCAGGCCTTGGCCATTACGATGGGCGCGACGGCTGCGAGCGGGGTGTCCAAGACCCTCGACCTCCTCGTGCTCGGGGACAAAGACATGCCGAGGTTTGAGGAGGGCTGGCGCTCCAGCAAACTCAAGAAGGCCGAGAAGTTGATTGCAGACGGCGCCGGGCTCAGGATCATCGCTGAGAAGGAATTCCTGACGCTCGCAGGCAAGGATGCTGACAGCGACTGACCGATTGATCGTAGGGGCCATTTTTGGCCTCCTCGTCGCCCTGCCCCTGGTGGCGGCCGCGGACGAACCCGTCACGGTGCGCACCATCCAGCGTGCCGACGACGTAAAGGGCGACCACGAGTACAGGAAAATCATCGATCCCGGCCGCGGCGTGCCGGGCTCCCTGAGCCTGGGCACGACCAGCAGCGGGATGCTGCTGCGGCAGGCCACCCTGCCCGTCCAGGGCCAGCACCACGGAATCCTCCCCCGCTGCCGCGACCGCGCCACCAACTACGGCACGGAGGAGCTGGTGCAGGGGCTCCTGGACGCCGCCGAGCAGGTCAGCGAAACGCACGAGGGCAGTCCGCGGCTGATGGTGGGGAACATGGCCCAGCG
>CALBXO010000397.1 GCA_937890335.1 uncultured Pseudomonadota bacterium
CCGAGCGTGCCGGCGGAGATGCCGTCAAGACCGGCGTCTGCGCCGGGGTACCCCCTTCCTCGAAGAGCAGAAACTGCCGTCGCGAACGCCGGTTGTAGAGGACCTTTTGGGCCCCGGACCCAGCATCAAAATGGCCGACGATCCGATGCCCTTCTTCGTCGAGAAGCGTGTCCAGGCGCACCATGACGTAGTACGCAGGTGTGGGGCAGCGATACTTGATCTGCACATCCAGCCACCCGCCGCTCGGGGTCAGGCCAAAACGCTCAATCTCGTCGCGTTCGCACACGCCCTTCCACGACTCGAGTTCGTGGGTTCGCCGCAACAGGTGCAGCACCTCGTGGCGGCCCTTGTCCGTAGTCAGCAGGCGCGGATCGTCGTCGGCGATCTCGCCGAGCTTCAACTCCGCCATCAGGGCGCGCACTTCCAGTTTCAGGAGCACGGTGACCGCCCCCTCGGGGCCGCCCGACGCCTGGATCACGCCGATCAGACGCTGGTGCGCCTCCGCTTCCGGCGCCGGCGCAAGCAGGAGAATGAGGAGCGACAGTGTCGCCGACCAGACCGCGGTGCGACCGCGCCCACGATGCATGTTGCGGCTAGAGGCCAAGTCCCCGGCGCACCCAGTCCATCAACTCGCGGACCTTGGCCCGCGTCGGAATGAACTCAGCGCCGGCGGCGGCGTAGAGGCCTGCCACGGGGCGGGTCGGCCCGAGCGCGAGCGCGTCTTTGTACGCCCGAAGGGTCCGGGCCGGGTCAGACTCGGCGTCCAGGGCGACCTGAAGTGCCCCGAGCTGCGCGAATCCGTACTCGATGAAGTAGAACGGCACCAGGTAGAAATGCAGGATGCGGTGCCACGCGACTCCCATCAGCGCCGGGTCGAGGCCCTCGTCGTCGATGTAGGGGGAGTACTTCTTGCCCAGAGAAATCCACAACTGCCGGCGCTCCTGCCGGGTGTGGTCCGGCTGGGTGTACAGCTCGTGTTGAAACGCGTCGCCCATGGCCACGGAGGCCAGGACCCGCGGAATCCTCCGCAGGTGCTCACGGACAGCGCGCTCGCGATCCTCGGGCCCGTAGAACTCGTCGAGAGTCTGATAGTGCATCAACTCCATGGCCATCGAAGCCACTTCGTTGAACTCCATTGGGGTCGAGGTCTCGGCCATGGGCGCCGCCTCGTGTCCGGCCAGAAAATGAAACGCGTGGCCGAGTTCGTGGAGAAGCGTAACGATGTCGTCCTGGCGCCCGGTGGCGTTGGCGAAGATGTACGGGCGACGACTCGCCGGCAGGGTCATCATGAAGCCGCCCTGCCGCTTGGCGGGGCGGCTGCCAAGGTCCATGTGCTCGCGCAACGCACGCGTCCACACACCCAACTCAGGGTCCAGCCGCGCCATCATGCGCTCGGTCCCGTCCTGGAGCTGGTCTACAGTCTCAAACGGCCGCAGGGCATCACGCCCATCCGGGTCGGCGGCTGCATCCCAGGGACGGAAGCTCGGCACGCCCAGCTTCTGGGCAGCCTCTTCCGCAATGTCGCTGACCACGGGCACCACCTCCTCGGCGATGAGCTCGTGGAGGGCGAAGCAATCGTCGGGCGTGTAGTCCCGCAGCTTCTCGGCAAAGATGTAGTCGCGGAAGTTGTCAAAGCCCGCGTTGTGGGCGACCTGACCGCGCAGCCGAAACATCTCCTCCCAGACGCCATCGAGCTCGTCGGCAGTGCCGGCGAGCGTTTCAAGCCACTGCCGCCAGATCGCCTCACGCGTGGCGCGGTCCGGATCCGCCAGGAAGCGCTGCGTCGCCGACATCGTGTGCCGCTCGCCGCGAAACTCGACGAGCCACCCGCCACTGACCTGCCCATAGTCGTTCTTCCGCTCCTCAATCTCGGCGAGCAGCGGGACATTGGCTTCCTGGAAGAGCTCCACGCGTCCACGGACCTGGCGAAGAAAACGGGTGTACCCGTCGCGCGACTCGAGCTCGGCCAGTGCATCGGACGCCAGCAGCTTGCGGTCCAACGCGTCCTCCCACTGCGCCAGACTGGGCTTGACCTCGCGGTTGTGCCGCAGGAAACGGTCCCTGTAGTCGTCGCGATCGGTGAACTGGGCGGTCCAGAGGTGGAGCTGGTAGGCGCTCTGCGCCACAAAGCAGCTGACCTCGTTCCAGGCTTCCAGGAAGGCAGTGAGCTGTTCCGAGGTCTCCACGGGCAGCGCGCGCAGCCGAACGTAGACCGGCTCGAGTTGGTCGGCGAACTCGGCGTCCACCTCGGGAGCCACGAACGACCTGGCGATCTCGGCGGGCAGCGGACGGGGCGCGCTCACATCGCGTCCGGGGCGACCATCGCAGGCCACTTGATGCCCTGGTAATCGGGATGCGAGATCCCCAAGTCCTTGCGCACCACCGGCCGCAGATCCGCGATCACTTCAATCGCGCGCTCCATCGCGGCTTTTCGGGTGTTGGCGATGCGGCGGTAGTCGACCAGCGCCACACCCGCCTCCCGGCCCTCGCGCACGGCCGAGGCCAACAGCGTATCGAGCTTCTGGATTTCGCTGTCAGCGAAGTCCAGCTGCTGCCGATGGAGCGCGAGAAAGTCCCGCATCTCGCGGCAACCCACCAGGGTCTCCGCCTCCTCCAGGAAGTACTCGACGCTCTGCTCCGGGTAGCCGATTGCGCCCTCGTCCTCCAGGGCCTTCTGGAGGCGCCCGTAGGTCTGGTGGAGCGCCTTGAACACCTGCCTCCCCTCACCAAGCTCGACCCGCCAGCCGTGGTAGGCAACATCGGTGGTCTCGAGGGCCTGGTGGAACCCGGCCAACGCGCCGCGCACGCGGTCCACGGAGTCGGCCGCATATTGCTTGCGGTGGTTCTTCTCCAGGTACGCAACCAGGGTCTGGAGACACCCTTCGAGTTCAATGAGATTGACGTTCGGCACTTGGTCCTCGCAGCGGCCGGCGCTGGGGCGACCGGCTCATTTCGGGGGCTCAGAGGTCGCCCCCAATTGCATCGGTGGATTCTATAGCGCGACAGGGCAGTGGGCGTCCACTCCATCGGGGGCCAGAAGCACTTTGCCAAAATTCTTACGCGCTTCCACGTACGCGTGTGCGGCCGAGGCCTCCGAAAACGAGAAGACTTTGTCCACCACAGGGCGCAGAGACCCGGCCTCGACGTGTCGCAACACCTCAAACAGCGATCCCTTTGGCCCCATGGTGCTGCCCAGAATCTCAATCTGGCGAAAGAAGACCTGTCGCAGGTCGGTCTGTGCCGCAAACCCGCTCGTGGCGCCACAGGTCACGAGCTTTCCACCCCACCGCAGGGCGCGGATGTTCTTGTCCCACACGTCGGCGCCCACACTGTCGAAGACGATGTCTACACCTCGCTTTCCCGTAATGGCCCGCACCTCCTTCAGGAAATCCTGTTCCTTGTAGTTGATGGTGTGCTGGGCGCCGAGTTCGCGCGCGCGCGCCAGTTTCTCGTCCGTGGACGCGGTGGTGATGACGGTCGCCCCGTGCAGCCGGGCGATCTGGATTCCAGCGCTACCCACGCCGGAACCGCCGGCCTGTACGAGCACTACGTCGCCCGGCTTCACGCCAGCTTTGATGACCAGCATCTGCCAGGCGGTCAGGAAGGTCAGCGGGAGGCTCGCGCCTTGCGCCCAGGTCAGTCCGTTTGGGAAGGGAAGAATGTTGGCGGCGGGAACCGAGATCACCTCAGCGCAGATCCCAGGCCGGTTCTCACCGAGTATCCCGTAGTGCCGGCACAGGTTGTCGGCGCCTCCCAGGCAAGCCTCGCACGCCATGCAGCTCGTACCGGGGTTGATCAGAACCGGCTGGCTGAGGCGTACGCCGCGCACATCCGCCCCTACGTCGATCACCACACCGGCCCCGTCGCTGCCGCCAATGTGTGGATAGAGGTGCTTGAGATGCGGCAGCCCGCGGCGGACCCACAGGTCCAGGTGGTTGATGCTGACGGCCCTCATTTCCACCAGGACATGCCCCGCACGCGGTTGGGGGCGCGGCACCTGCACCACGCGCAGAACCTCAGGGCCCCCGTGCTCGTCATACCCGACCGCACGCACCACATCTCCGCTCGCTGAATTCGTTTGGCTCATGGGGAGCACTCTGCCACAGGCGCGCCGCCCCTTCACGCCGCCGGCCGAACCGCCTATGCTTCGCGCCGATGCGCTATCGACTTCTGCGATGGGCGGAGCTCGACCCTGACGGGTTCCTCGCCCAGGTTCTGGTGCCTGACCAGCCCGTGCTGTCCACGATGGGTGGGCTGTGCGCCGTGATCCTGGCCACAGTTTGGGCACGTCGCGACGGCCTCGTGTGGTGGAAGGCGCTGCTCACAGGCGGTGCCTGCGCGCTGGTCGGCGCCCTGCTCGGGCGAGTGGGCTGGCTGTTGGTGGACGTCGAGTGGTCCCGCATCGCGGAGAACCCCTACCTGATCATCGACCCGTACCGCGGCGGCGCGATCAGCTTCGGCGCGCTTGTGGGCGCTGTGATTGGGGCCTTTGGTGCCCTCAAGATTCTGAGCGCTGACCCCTGGAAGTACGCCGATGTGCTCGCGCCCCCCGGCCTGGTCGGGATCGCGTTTGCGCGTGTTGGCTGCATCATGCGCGCGTGTTGCTACGGCTCACCCACCGACGCGCCGTGGGGCATCCGGTATCCGATCGAGAGCAACGTCTTCCGCCGCCACTACGAGCTCGGGCTCGTGGACCGGACCAGCGAGCTGAGCCTGGCGGTACACCCCTTTGCGCTCTATCTGGCGGCCTGGGGCGTCGCCTGCTTCCTGGCCGCCTGGTTTGCGCCCCGGATGTTCGGGTCCTTCCCCGGCGCGCGCGCGCTCGGCATCGGGATCGTCTGGCTGACGGGCCGTTTGGTGTTTGAGTTTCTGCGGCACCCGGGCAACGCTCCAATGGTCGTGGGGCCCATCAACACCGGGCAGCTGTTCGCGATCATCTCGATCACGGCCATGACGGCCCTGTTCGTCTGGCGGCGGCGTGTTGCTGCCGATTGAGTCAATCCGAGACGACTTCGAGCGGGCCCTGACCGCGCGGGGTCGAGTCGTCGTCACCGCCCCCACAGGCAGCGGCAAGTCCACGCGGGTGCCGTTGTGGTGCGCCGCGCGCGGGCGCGTGCTGGTGGTGGAACCCCGTCGGCTGGCCTGCCGATCGCTGGCGCGCTGGGTCGCGAAGGGGCGTGGCGAAGCGCCGGGCCAGAGCGTCGGGTTCGCCGTGCGGCACGACGCCGTCTACGGGCCTCATACACAGGTCGTGTATGCCACCCCGGGGACCGCGCTGCGGATGCTGTCGGACCGTGATGGGTTTGCTTTCGACGTGCTGATCCTCGACGAGTTCCACGAACGGCAGGTGGACGTGGACCTCGTGCTGGCGGTTGCCCTGGAACGCGCCCAGTCACAGATCGTGGTGATGTCGGCGACCTTGAGCGCCCGCCGGCTCGGCGACTGGCTGGACGCAGAGGTCATCGAGGGCCTGGGCCGCGCGTTTCCGGTGGGCGTCGAGCACACCGACCAGCCCCCTGCCCCGTCGGCTGTGGATCTGGCCGAGCGCGTTACCGACGCGGTCGGCAGGACCCGCGACAGCCACGGTGGAGACATCCTGGTGTTCCTGCCCGGAAAGGCCGAGATCGCTCGCTGCGCGCGTCGATTGAGCGCGGACCCGCGGGTCGCCGGAATGGACGTCATGGGGCTTCATGGAGGCTCCGGCGTCGCCGATCAGGAGGCCGTTTTTCGCGAGGCCGGTCCCCGACGCGTCGTGTTGGCTACCAATGTCGCAGAGACGTCCATCACGCTGCCGCGGGTCGGGGTCGTCATCGACAGCGGGTTGGTCCGCCAGACTCGGTACCACCACGGCCGCAGCGTGTTGCGCATGGTTCCCATAGCCGGTGACGCGGCGGAGCAGCGACGCGGGCGTGCCGGCCGCGTGGGGCCCGGACACTGCGTGCGACTCTGGAACGCCGCGGCCCAGCTTGAGGCCGTCACTCGCCCGGAGATCCTCCGCAGTGAGCTGGCCGACGCCGCGCTCGGGGTGGCGGCCATGGGGCTTTCGCTGCGCGACCTGCGCCTGCCCGACCCGCCCGAGCCGTACATGATCGACAGCGCTGAGGCCACGCTGCGGCGTCTTGGCTGTTTGTCGGCCGCAGGACTCAGCGAGGTGGGTCAGCTCGTCGCTCGGCACCCCCTGGACGCCAGGCTGGCGCGGTTCCTCGTCGCGCTGGGCGCCGCGGACGGACCGGTGCGGGACGACGGGATCGCTCTCGTCTCCGCCCTGTCCGCGGGGCGAGGCGTGCTGCTGCCCCGCAACGGCGAAGGCTCCGACGAGCGGCGGGCCTGGGAATCGGCGGGGTGCGACGCGACCGCTGTCATCCGCGCGGTCTACGATGGAAACGCGCGTCGTGACGCGCTGCGCCCGGAGGCGCTCAAGGAGGCGCGCCGCATCGTGAAGCAGCTCGGCGGGCACCTCCACCCAGGGCGCACCCCGGATCGCCTCGCGCTCGCGCGGGCCGCCATTGTCGCGGACCCGGCCAGCGCATTTGTGCGTCGCAAACGCGGCAGCCGGCTCGGAGGTCCCGGCCGGGAGCTGCAACCGGCACGCGAGTGCCTGCTCCACGAGGAGGCCGGCGCCGCCGTCGTCTATGCCACCTAC
>CALBXO010000398.1 GCA_937890335.1 uncultured Pseudomonadota bacterium
TAACATCTCCGAGGCCCTGCGCGAAATCCGAATGAGCCTCCTGGAGGCTGACGTAAACTTCAAGATCGCCAAGGACTTCGTTCGGAGGGTCAAGGACAAGGCCCTCGGCGAGATTGTTCAGGTGAAGGCCAAAGGTGAGGCCGGTGCCCTTCAGGTTACCCCGGGCGACCACTTCATCAAGATCTGCCACGACGAACTTGAAAACCTCATGGGCCCCGCCGAGACCGGCCTGGTCTTTGGCAACAAGCGCACGGGGCCCACGCGCATCATCATGGTCGGCCTTCAGGGCGCCGGTAAGACGACCACCAGCGCGAAGCTCGCACACTACATTCACACGCAGTTCGACAAGTCCGTGATGCTCGTCGCCGCCGATGTCTACCGACCGGCGGCCATCGAGCAGCTCAAGCAGTTGGGCGCAGCGCTCGAGATGCCCGTTTTCACGATCCCAGGCGCGGACCCGCCGGACATCTGTGAGAAGGCTGTCGAGCAGGCCAAGAAGGACGGCATCGATGTCGTCATCTTCGATACCGCCGGACGCCTGGCCGTCGATGACCTCCTGATGCTCGAGCTTGAGGAGATCGTCAACCGCACCAGCCCGGAGAACATCCTGCTGGTCGTCGACGCCATGATCGGGCAGGACGCCGTCAACACCGCCAAGGAGTTCAACGACCGACTCGAGCTGGACGGCTTCGTGATGACGAAGCTCGATGGCGACGCCCGCGGCGGTGCCGCGTTGAGCATCAAGGAGGTCACCGGCAAGCCGATCAAATTCGTAGGGTTGGGGGAGGGCGTAGAGGCGCTCGAGCCTTTCCGCCCGGACGGATTTGCGAGCCGGATCCTGGGATTTGGCGACGTCGTTGGGTTGATGAACCGCTTTGAGCGGCAAGTCACCGACGAGGAGGCCAAAGAGGCCGAAGCAGACGCGATGCGGATGCTTCAGGGACAGTTCACGTACCACGACTTTCTCGGACAGATTGAGCAGCTCAAGAAGATGGGCTCGATGTCGGAGATCATGGAGATGATGCCATTCTTCGGGGGGCAGATGCCGCCCGGAATGGAGATCGGTGACGAGGAGCTCGTCAAGGTCAAATCCATGATCCACTCGATGACGCGAAAGGAGCGGATGAACCCGGACCTCCTCAAGGGTTCGACCACGCGGTGGCGGCGCATCGCGCGGGGTTCTGGGCGGAACGAGAAGGACGTTCAGGAACTGATTCAGAAGTTCAATCTGATGCGGTCCATGCTCCAGCAGCTCGGGCAATCGGGCGGCGGCGGTTTCATGGCAAACCTGCCTGGCTTCAAACAGCTCAACCAGCTCCAGCAGATGAAGAACATGGACCTCGGCGGTCTGTTCGACATGTTCGGTGGCGGCGGAGTGCCGGGCATGCCAGGGATGCCGGGAGGCATGCCCGGAGGCATGCCTGGGCTGCCGGGTGGGATGCCGGGGATGCCGGGGATGCCGGGAATGCCGGGGATGCCGGGTTCCATTCCTGGACTGCCGGCCGGTTTCACACCTCCCGGCACCCGCGCCGCGCCGGCGAACAAGAAGAGCCGCTCCGAGAACAAGGAAAGCCGCAACCGAGCCAAGCGCCGCCGTCGCAGCTCGAGCAAGTCGCGCAAGAAGAACCGCTGACCGTGCAAGAGACACCTGCCCTGTCTGTTCCCGCGTGCCGCTCGCACGACGACGACGAGGCCATCGCCAGGTGTACGGAGTGCTCGTCCTGGATCTGTGGTGCCTGCCACAACGTGGACCAGCGAGGATTTGCGTTGTGCCCAGGCTGCGAGCTGATGCTCACGCAGCGGGCGGTGGTGGACGACGCCGGGCCCATGGGGTTTGGGTACGTCCCCTTCGAGGCTCCCGACGATGTCGAGCCCGGCGCGCTGCGGCGCCTGTGGCTCACCCTGAAAATGGTCCTGCTCTCACCGAGCCAGTTCTACCCGCGACTCCTCACCAGCGTATCGATCGCCAAGCCCGTGATTTTTGGATACGCCTGCATCCTCATCGGGATGGTGGTGAGCCTGTTGTGGTTCCTCACGCTGGATCTTCCGGGACGTGAGGTGGTCGATAAGGCGGCCCTCGACGCAGGCGTAGACGCCGACCAGCTGATTTTTGGCATCCTGGCGCTGACGCCGATCCTCGCTGGACTGCAGATGGCGGTGGAGGTTTTGCTCTACCATGTCGTCGCCAAGGTCGGGGGCGGGAAGGCGGACATGCTCAAGAGCATCCAGCTGTACGGCTATTCGTCCGGGGCCCACCTGCTCAAGGTCATCCCGTACCTCGGTGGGCTACTCTACTGGATGGCGAGGGTCTACTCGCAGCTGACGGGTACCCGCATCATCCATGGACTGACCACGGCGCGGGCTGCGCTGGCGGTGTTGGTTCCGCTGATCGCCGGCCTGTTCTTCCGGTTTGGTGGGATGATCTGAGCGGCCGGTGATGGGTCCGCGGCCTCAAGTGCGTCCGTAGCGCTCTCTATCGATGTCCTCCTCCATCAGGATCATGGACTCGACCGCGTCTGCGACCGCCTCCATCAGCTGCTCTTCTTTGAACATCTGATCCTTTGGGTTTGACGTGCGCAGGGCGGGGTCCGGCGACTCGGTGCCGGAGGCGCCGCCAGGGTCGGTGGTCAGTTGGGCGGGCGGAATGTTTTGCTCCTTGGCCAGATCCATGCGCTCAGTCGCGTTGCGCAGCTCCAGGTCGATGGCCTTGCGCCCTTGCTCGAACTGCCCCTGGACCCCGTACGCGAGGCGCTCCTCGTCCTCGATGGTCCTGGGGTGGGCGTCGGAGCTCGCGTCGATGGCGTGGACCATCTCGTGCGCTTTGATGGATTCCGGCACACTGTGCGGGAAGAACATCTTGTTCTCGACCGTGAACGCTTCCGCGCCCATCTCCTGAGCGATGGCCTGCGCCATCGGTCCCTGGTACGCCTCGACGGCTCTGGCCGGCCCTCGCCCCACCATCCCGCTGACGCGGTCCAACAGCGACTGATCGACGAACGTACGCTCGGCGCGCAGCTGAGATTCGACCTCGTCGGTGCGGTGCTGCAGCAAGTCGATCTCGCTGGCCCCGGCACCGTGTTGGTCGATCGCGAACATGCCACCGACGTAGTCACCCACGGTCCGAGCGGCGCCCTGGCCAGCCGAGAGCACCTCCTCTGTCCGCCCACGCTCGACGCCCTCTTCAGAGCCGGACCCCAGCCAGGTCTCCACGGTCGTGCGGAACTGCTCCGTGTGCCGCTGGAGGACCGGCATGGCCTGATCACCAGCGTTCGGCAGCGCGGCCGCCGCCCGCTTGAGACTCGCCTCGAGACGCTGCGCTACCTCTGGCTTCTCCTCGTAGAGCCGGTCGCCGACCTCGCCCAGCAGGAGTGAGTAGAGTCCTTCCGGTGTCGCCACACTGTCGAGCAGCGCACCCGCGTTGTCCTTTCTGCGCGCACGCGGTCGGGCGAGCATCGGAGTCGGCCGCCCGACCATCCTGGCGAGCACGGGCATATACAGCGATTGCATCCGCGCCGACGAGGTGTTTGCGAAGATGTTCGATGGCATCCGAGCGGCCATGCGCGGCATGACCTGCGCGGTCGCGTCTGGATGCGACACCGGGGTGGGGCGCCGCGCGGGTGAGCCCACGAGGCGCTCGATGCTGCCGGCGATGGCCCGTCCGAGCGAGGCGATGCGCGGAGGCACAGGCGCCGAAGGCTCGTGCTCGTCGCGGCTCCTGCGCCGATCTTGAACGTCCCCCCACATGCTGGAATCCGGCAGCGGGTCCAAGGCCGCGCGGTCGGAGGCGTAGACGCGTGAAGCGCCAAAGTCTGGCAACGAGGCAAAGCTGGCCGACGCTTGACGGCGCAAGAGACGCTCAGCGAGCACGCCCATGGACGCGCGCTGCTGCCCCGCCGAGCCTGCCGCCACCTCGGCTTGAAGGTCTCCCTGTTCCGGAGCCGAAGACGACAGCGCGTAGGCGAGCGCAGCCTCCGACGCTGCCACCCCCGGGCTGGAGGGCAATGAAGGGAGCTGTGCTTCGACGGCGTGTGCGCGCGCCTTGAGGGTCGCCAGCAGGGCCGGTGCGACTCGCCCCTCCGCATCTCCCAGCTCGGACGCGACATCCGCGCGTGCGCGCGCGAGCTCGCTCTGCGTGAGTTCCGCCTCGCCCTGCGCTCGGTTGCGCGCGTCGTGGGCCGCGGCGACGAGCTTGGCGTGACGCCGCTCCATCGCGGCGCGTGCGGCGCCGGTGGCCACCGCCGACTCGACCCGTTGGCGGTAGATGTCGGCGCGAAGCGTGGCAAGTCCGGCAAGTTGCGCCGGCCGATCGGCGGCGATGGCCTGGCGGCTGAGCGCGTCGCCCGTCCAGGCCGCACCGAGCGACTGGGCAGCCAACGCGAGCGCCTGGTCTGCCGCCGCCAGGCGCGAATCTGAAGCCGCGGTCGAGGGGGGTGATACGGAGCGCGCCTGATCGATGCGCGCACGCAGCAGCTCGCGCACCGTGCCGTCGTCCGCGATGTCCTCCAAGACAAATTGACCGCGAATGTCGTCAGCGGCGGCGCGTGCTGGCCCTCCGACACGCGCCAGCAGACGGGCAACATCAATCTCGCGGCCTGCGTTCCTGGGTTCTGATTGCGCTTCGGTCGGGACCTGAGCCGGCCGGGCCACCAGCGCCTCGACGCCTGCCTCGATGCCGCGGAGCAGCGCCTGCGCGGGTGCCAATGCGTCGGGAGGGACGGCGCGCCGGGCCGCGGCCACATGCCAACTCGTGCGGTGCGATGCCAGCGCGTCCCGGAGTGCCGCCGCAGCCGCTGGGCGTTGTCCAATGGAGACGTCGCTGAGCGATGCGGTGAGGTGCGACACAATCCGCTCGTCGCGCGCAAGCCGCGCGGCGGCAGACTGGGTCACCGCGTCTCCAGTGGGCGTCGCCGAGAGATAGCTCAGAGACGACTGTGCGACGACCCTCTGTACGATCGTTTCGAAGCGATCGCACAGTGCGTCGTCAAATCCACCGGCGAACCCGCGATCGAGGTCCTGTAGCTCGGACAGCGTGTCAGCGTCCAGATCGGACCGCTGGCGCAGTCGGTCGATCTCGCCGCGGTAGTGGGCGGTGAGGGTCCCCTTGAGTGAACCGTCGCTGGGGGAGGTAGGGTCTGTCATTTCACATCAAGTCGAGCAGACAACACGCCGCGCACACAAGCGAGTGCAAATATAGCAAGCCCAGCGCGGGATGCCACCCTCTCAGTCCCCGCGCCTGCCAAAGACAGCGCCCAGCTTGCGCCCGACCCCTCGACGGTACAGTACGTCCAGGGCCTTGAGCAGGCCCTCGCCTGTGGCTCGATCGTAGGGATACCAGACCGGCTCGCGGGCCAGACCAAAGATGTCCTCGAGGACCGTCTTGGAGTTGCAGTACTTGCGCAGCTCGTCCTTGCCGTGGCGCCTGCCGATGCCCGAGTGCTTGACGCCGCCGAATGGCACCTCCGGGGCGGTGTAGTTGTAGAGGCAGTCGTTGATGCAGACGTTGCCTGACTCGAGTCGTCGCGCGATGGCGCGCCCTCGCTTGATGTCGCCGGTCCAAACTGAGGCGTTGAGTCCGTACTCGGAGTTGTTGGCGAACCCGATGGCTTCTTCCGCGTCGCGCACCCGCATGATGGG
>CALBXO010000399.1 GCA_937890335.1 uncultured Pseudomonadota bacterium
ACCGACCTGCGCGCAACCTCGGCGGACGTCAGGACCATGGTGTCGGACATCGAGAGCGGTCGCGGCTCCCTGGGGGCTCTGCTCAAGGACGAGGAGATCTACGACGATCTCAAGGAGACCTTGCGGGAGCTCAAGCGGCGCCCGTGGAAGATCATCTGGAAGGAGTAGCGCCGCGCCCCAGTCGGCGGTCGAACCCTCGCGCGCTGGACTCCCCATCCCAGACGACCCACACTGCGCTACCTGTGGAAACTCGGGAGAATTGAAATGGCAGCACGAATCCGTGCGTCCTTGTACGCGGGACCTGCGTCCATCACGTGGCGCGGCGAGCTGGACGGCCACCAGGTCCTGGTGATCACCCCGCGCGGACCGCAGCGCGGAGATCGCGAGGCGGTCCAACGCGAAGCTTCGGTGCGCGCGCTGCTGGGCCACGATGTCCGAGAAGTGCGAGGCAGTGAGGTCGCGGTCGACTTTGATGCGGCCCTCGTGATCGGGGACCCTGGCGGCGTGGCGCTGTCCACCCTTGTGGGTGCCGCCCTGCCGCTGGCGCGCTTTTCATGGATCGCACACGGCCTCATCGACCGGGTGGAGGCGCTGCACAACCGGGGCCTCGTCCACCGGGACCTCAACTCGAACTCCGTTCTGGTCGACGTCGCCGCTCGGTCTGTCGCGCTGGCCAGTTACGCGATGAGTTCGGGGAATGCGCGGGAGGAGCGACAGCTGGTGCACCCGCGACTGCTGCGTGGCCAGCTGCCCTATGTCGCGCCGGAGCAGACCGGCAGAATGAACCGCGAGGTCGACCATCGCGCGGATCTCTACTCTCTTGGCATCGTCTTCTATCAGCTGCTGACCGGGAGCCTTCCGTTCGAGAGCACCGATCCCATGGAGTTGGTGCACGCGCACATCGCCATGGCTCCGGAGGCAGCCGACGTCCGCAACGACGCGGTGCCGCAGTGCCTTGCGGCGGTGATTGCGAAGCTCCTGTCGAAGAACGCTCAGGACAGGTACCAGTCCGCCGCCGGACTGCGGCACGACCTGCACGAATGCGTGCGGCGCGTCGAGGCCGGCGACCCTGGCGGGTTTGAGCTCGGACACCAGGACGTCTCTCGGATCTTCGGCATTCCCCAGACCCTCTATGGCCGGGGCATGGAGCTCGAGGAGCTGCTGGGTCGCTTTGAGGAAGCCGCGTCGGGACGCCCCCAGCTCGTGTTGGTCGCCGGCTACTCTGGTGTGGGAAAGACGGCGCTGGTCCACGAAATCCACAAGCCGATTACGGCGCGGCGCGGCATGTTCGTGTCGGGCAAGAACGACCAGCTGCGGCGCAACGTGCCCTACCACGCGCTCACGCAGGCCATGGCGGCCATGGTCCGGCACGTCCTCACAGAGCCGCCCGCCGTGGTTGACCTCTGGAAATCGCGCGTAGTGAACGCCGTGGGTGACGAACTCTCCATGCTGGTGGAGTTGTGCCCTGGACTGCGCCACCTCGTGGGGCAGCCCACGTCGTCCGCCCCGCCCAACCTGGCGGACGTGGAGGCGCTGTTGCGCCGCGCGTTCGCCAATTTCATCACCGCGTTTGCGAGGGCAGACCACCCGCTCGTCGTCTTCATCGACGATCTTCAGTGGTCTGATCGCGGGGCGCTTCTCTTGCTTGAAACGCTGGTCGCTTCAGAGGGTGCCGGCCACCTCATGGTGGTTGGTGCCTACCGGGACAACGAGGTGGACGAGGGCCATCCGCTGACGCTGAGCCTGGACCGACTCAAGAAGGCCGGCGCACCTCTGCACAGCATCTCAGTCCAGCCACTCGACGCGGAGAGCGTCCGGCTGCTGGTGGCGGAGACCACGCGCGCCACGCCGGGCGATTGCCACAACCTGA
Source organism: uncultured Pseudomonadota bacterium (assembly GCA_937890335.1). Taxonomy (GTDB): domain Bacteria; phylum Myxococcota_A; class Bradymonadia; order Bradymonadales; genus CALBXO01. The sequence goes on from CALBXO010000399.1 coordinate 1,871, forward strand.
CGCAGTTGCTCATCGAGAAGACGCACGGCAATCCCTTCTTTCTGCGTCAGTTCCTCCAGACACTCCACGACGATTCACTGCTTGCGTGGAACCCCGTCCAGAACGCCTGGACCTGGAAGATCGCCGCCGTGCGCGCGGTCGCCAGCACCGACAACGTCGTCACGTTCATGGTGGGCAAACTCCAGCGCCTGCCCGCAGCGACCCAGGAGGCCCTCAAGGCCGCCGGGTCCATCGGCGCCACATTCGAACTCGGCGCGCTCGCCATGGTCACGCGCACGCCGATGCAGGCGCTGAAGTCCGCGCTCGGCGAGGCGGTCAAAGCTGGCCACCTGCTGCGCGTCCACGACCACGCGGACGAGTCCACAGAAGAGGAGCACTTCCGCTTCGCGCATGATCGCGTGCAGCAGGCAGCGTACGAGCTGATCCCAGCGGCCGACCGCCCGCGCCTCCACCTGACGATCGGTCGTCTCTTGCTTGAGGGCCTGGACGGCGAACAGCTCGAGGACCGGCTCTTCGATGTCGTGGGCCATATGAACCAGGGCTCGGTGTTGATCGAGTCACCGGTCGAGCGGGAGCAGCTGCTGACGCTCAACGTCAGGGCCGCGCGCCGCGCCATGACGTCGTCGGCGTACCAGACCGCGGCCCGCAGCGTCCGCGCCGGACTCGAAGCCCTCGGCGAGGGTGGCTGGAACGCGGCGCCCGCGATCGCCTTCGAGCTGCATTCCCTGGATGCGCGCTGCGCGTACCAACTCGGCGACAGCGCGCGGGCCGAGGCGGTCTACCGCTCAATCCTCGAGCACGCCGCGGACCCCGTGGACCGGACCGCGGTCTACGCCCGGCTCAGCATCCTGTTCCGGCACACAGCCCGGTACACGGAGGCGTTTGACGCGTGCGTGGCGGGCCTCGCGCTGGGCGGGTTCCACGTGCCCTCCTACGACGACGCGGAGGCGTTGACCGCGCTGCTCGGACAGCTCTCGGTCGCCGTCGGCGAGCAGCTGGCAGGCCGGGAGGTGGCCGATCTGGCCGATCTTCCGACGATGACCGAACCCATGGCTCTGGCGCAGACCGACGTCCTCGACGAGCTCTGCATCGCCGGCGTGTTCCTCACCCCGCTGCTGATTCAGATTGGAGCGCACCGCGCGATCCAGTTGAGCCTGGAACATGGCAACTGCGGCAACTCCTGCGTCGCGTACGTCTATTACGCCATGGGGATCACGGCGGTCGCGGGCCTGCCCGAGCGTGGCTACGCGTTTGGACAAGTCTCGCTCACGGTCGCGCGCCGGCTCCAGGATCTGCGTGCTGAGGCCAAGTCGGGCCTCTGGGCCGGAAACTACCTGGCCCCGTTTGCGCGCGACATGGCCGAGTCGGTGCGCGTCCTCCAGGACACCGTGGACATCTGCACCCGCGTCGGGGCGCCGCTGTGGGCCGCCTACGCCGCCTTCTTCGCGCCGGTGCAGATCTTCCACTCCGGCGTGCCGCTGTCCGAGGTCCGCGAGGGCTTTGACCACTACCTGCCTTGGATGGAGCCCCAATCACTAGCCGCGCTGCGCGCCTACCTGAGCGCGATGGATGCGTGGGTGGGCAAGATCGACGGCGACGGGGACTTTGAGCAACCGGGGTTCCAGTACGGGCCCTACCTGGAGGAGACGGCCGGCCTCGTCCTGGCACACCAGCACTACTATTTCCTGCGGCTGATGAGCTACGTGCTGTTCAACCGCCTGGACCGTGCGGGGGAGCTCCTTGACGAGGCGACGGCCGCCGGCGACATCCACACGATCCTCTTTGGACAGCCCACCGCGGCCTTCTGGCTGGGCCATCACGCAGTGGCGCTGGCGCATCGCGCGGAGACGACGGCGGCCCCCGAGGCCGTGGCTGCGCTGGAGGACGTCGTCGCAAGGTTGCACTCCATGGCCGAGTCCGCGCCATCCACATTCGGGGCGTGTCATGGAATCGCGGCCGCGGAGCTCGCTCGGGTCCGGAAGACGCCAATGGCCGCCATGCGGCACTACGATGAGGCCATCACCTCAGCCCGCGAGAACCGACTTCTGCATTGGGAGGCCCTGGCCGCCGAGCGCGCCGGGAGGTTTCACCGGGCGCAGGGGCGCGTGGAGCTGGCCGTTCACTACCTGCGAACAGCCCACCGCCGCTACGCACAATGGGGCGCGGGCGCAAAGGTCAGCGCGCTCGAGGCCGAGTTCGGCGACCAGCTGGTCGTCTTCCAGGAGCGCACCGAGACCGCCCTCAGCCTCGACAAAGTCTCCATCATCAAGGCATCGCAGGCCCTCGCCGGCGAGATCGAGCGAAAACAGCTACTGGAGGCTTTGATGCGGGTGGTGATGGAGAACCTGGGTGCCCAGCGGGGCGTCCTGCTGCTGGAAAGGGCGCAGGGAATGTGCGTGGCAGCACAATCCAAGGCGGGGGACTCGACCGTCGATCTCACCACGATTCCGTTGGACGAGTTCGCCGGCATCCCGAAATCCGTCGTCCACTTTGTGGAGCGAGCCCGAGAGAGCGTCGTGTTGGACGAGGCGGCCTCGGACCCGCAATTCAGCGCGGATCCGTACATCGCCGCCGCCCGTCCTCAGTCGGTTCTCTGCGCCCCGATTGTGCACACTGGCAAGCTCACAGGCATCTTCTACTTCGAGAACAACCTGAGCGCCGGGGCGTTCACGCCGGAGCGGCTCGAGGTCCTGTCGCTGCTCAGCGCCCAGGTCTCCATCTCCATCGAGAATGCGGAGCTTGTCGGGAACCTGGAGGAGAAGGTCCAGGAGCGCACCCAGGAGCTCGAGCGGACCAATGAAGAGCTGCGCGACAGTCTGAAGAAGATCCGGATGATGCAGCAGAAGATCATCGTGCAGGAGAAGCTCGCCTCGCTCGGTAGTCTCACCGCGGGTATCGCCCACGAGCTTCAGAACCCGCTCAATTTCATCAACAACTTCTCCGAGGGCTCGGTGGAGCTGGCCGAAGAGATGATGCAGATGGTGGGGGAGCTGGAGCCAGCGCACAAGCCGGGAGCCATGGACGAGCTGCGGGAGGTGGTGGGCGACCTGCGGGACGCAAGCGAGAAGATCAACCGCCACGGCGCGCGCGCCGCCTCCATCATCCGAGGGATGCTCGGACACGCGGGCCAGGCGTCCGGGCGGCGCGAGGAGTGCAACGTCAACGAACTGGTGGATACCAGCGTCAACCTTGCGATGCGCCTGGCACAGGTGGACGAAGACGTCGTGCTCGTCCGAAACTTTGACGCGGCTGTGGGCACCCTGACCCTGGCTGAGGCCGACATCCAGCGCGTGATCATCAACCTCGTGGACAACGCGATCTACGCTGCACGGTCAGGTGGCGCTCAGGGCAACCCCACCGTTCTGGTGTCCACGCTGTTGAACGACTCACAGGTGGTCGTGGAGGTTCGCGACAACGGTCCGGGGGTCCCCGACGCGATCGCCGAGAAGCTCTTTGAGCCATTCTTCACCACCAAACCGCCGGGTGTCGGGACGGGCCTTGGGCTCTCGCTCAGCTACGACATTGTGGTGCAGGGTCACGACGGCGAGCT
>CALBXO010000400.1 GCA_937890335.1 uncultured Pseudomonadota bacterium
CCCCGGCTCGCCCCGCGCGATCAGCGCTCGGCGTCCGACGACCTCGGCGAGCGTGGCGGACCGCGCCCACCGCATCACGAGCCAATCCCCATCCCGGATGGACTCCTTCCACCCCTCCATGGACACACCCGAGGCTCGCACTGCAAACAGGCCGTCGCCGGAAAAACGGCCCGGCAGGACCACGGTGTCGGCCTCGAACTCCTCGCGCGTGTCCTCGTCCCAACCGGCGGCGGCACGAAGGCTCGGGTAGGACACCAGCCGGCCCCGTTGGGGGAACGCGACCACGTTGGCCTCGTGCAGCGGCTCAATGTTCCACCCGTCCGGGCCGGGCCAGAAACGCACGCGCTGGTGGGTGCCGGGGTGTCCGGCGCGCGGTCCGAACCAGTCGCGAAGGAGGTCGGAGATCTTGTTCTTGCTCGTGCCTACCGGGCTCGCCACGTTGCAGGCGATCTTCACGAACGCAAACTGCCACCACATCCCGTTCGGGAGCCGGACATCCACCGTGCCTGCCGGAATCTGTGGGTTCTTGCCGCGGTCGAGCTTCAGAATCGGTGTGCCGCGCGTGTGGAAGAGACGTGCGACGAATCCGTCGGTCCCAGCCGCCTCCACGTCGCGCGCTCGGCTGCGGAACCGGGCGAGCCTGTAGTCGACCAGCTCCCGCGTCATCTCCGTCAGAGTCTCCCTGGCCTCAGCGTCCGCAGGAAAGTCGGCATCACGCGGTTCGAACCAGGTCTGCGACTCGCGTTCGAGGAGCCGGAACCAACCCCGACGCTTCCCATCCGGGGTCCAATGCGTGAGCGGCCACTTGTGCCAGTAGCTCGCCCAGTCTTCAGCCGCGGCGTTGCGCGGGTCGGGCAGCTCCTTGCTCGGTTTCACGTCCCGCGCCAGCTCCGGACTGCGGAAGACAATGGCATGGCTCCGGGCGGCGTTGGCTTCGACGGTCATTCCGGCGAACAGTGACCCGGTCTCGATCATGGCCAGCAGAGCGACCATCTTGAAGCACCTGGTCGTGGATTCACGCGTCTCGACCGCTCGCAACCAGTCGCGGGACGTGCCGAGGACGCGCTGCTCCTCGGGCGACAAGTGGCCCTGTGCCCCCACGAAGTCGAACCAACCGTCGAAGCCCTTGAGCGAGCGCGGGTTCTGCCCGTGCCGAAACATCTCCCCCAGCGTGGGCCGTCGCCCCCAGGCGGCGTGAAGCTCGCCGTAGGTCCGCGCGAACGCGCCGCCCTGCCGCCCCGGCAGTAGTCGTCGAAGCAGCTCGATGGCCTCCGGCGCGACGACCACCTCGCACCCCGGCGGGAGGTTGGCGGGCTCCGCACCGGTCACGAAATCCCTCACCGACACCTCGGGCCTGGGTCCCAGGTTGATGAGCTGTCGCATCCGTCCCAGGAACACCGCGTGGTTGCCCACAAAGTCGATGACGGTGAGTTTGTCCTTGCCCGCGGAGGCGCGCAGGCCTCGCCCCAACTGCTGCAGGAAAATCACCCCCGACTCCGTGGGCCGCAGCATCACCACACGGTCCACCGACGGAACGTCCACACCTTCGTTGAACAGGTCCACGGCACACACCGCGTCTACGTCGCCGCCGGCAAGATCGGTCAGGGCCGGGTCGCGTGGAGCAGAGTGCGGCCCCGAGTGAACGGCCACGGCGCGCACGCCGGCCTCTCGCAGCCACGCCGCGACAAAGTCGCAATGCGCGATGGAACAGCAGAAGACCAGGGTTCGCTCCCCCGCGTGTGCGTCCCAGGCCTTCTGGAGCTCGTTCATCCGGGCCTGGGTTTCCATCGCCTCCGCCAGACGCTGTGGATCAAAGCGGTGATTGCGCCAGGGAATGTGTTCGTAGTTGGCGGTGTCAGCGATGCCGAAGTACGAGAAGGGAACGAGTGCGCCGGCCTCAATCCCGACGTCCAATCCGGCCTCGAAGGTGACCTGGTCGTCAAAGAGGCCGCTTACGCAGACGCCATCCCCGCGCTCGGGCGTCGCGGTGAGCCCGAGCAGGAATTCCGGCGCGAAATGCTCGATGACGGTCCGGTACGAATCGGCATAGGCGTGGTGCACCTCGTCAATGATGATGTAGTCGAAGGCGTCTGGAGCGAAGGACGCCAATGTGTCCGGACGGCTGATCTTCTGGACGGAGGCCAACATCATGTCGCCGTCGCGGTCGCTGCTGTTTCCGGCGAACCACGCGAACTTCCAGGCGGGGAACATCCGGCGGAAAGTGTCCCGGGCCTGTCGCAGCAATTCGGTGCGATGCGCGAGCAGGAGGACGCGTGTGCTGTCGCGTTGCGCCGCAAAAGCCTGCACGTCGAAGGCGGCGAGCCACGTCTTGCCAAGCCCGGTGGCGAGAACGACGAGGCCCCTTTTTCGCCCCTCTGCTCGGTCGGCGGCGAGCTGCCGCAGCGCGTCCTGCTGCACCGGTCGCGGGTCCGGGGGAGGCTCCGGTGTGCCGTGGATCTCTCCGAGGGGCAGGTCGTTCGAACCCTCGCGCTCGACGTACCGCCCGAGCCACTCCTCATCCAACGGGCGAGCCAGTCGCCACCAGCGATGCCATTGCTCGGCAATCTCCGCCCAAGCTCTCGGATTTGAGGCGCTGTCGGTCCTCAGGTTCCACTCTATCCCGTCATCGAGGGCCGCCTTGGAGATGTTGCTGCTTCCCACGAAGGCCGTGTGGGGCGCAGTTCCCCAGAAGATCCAGGCCTTGGGATGGAACGTGCCACTGCCGGCGAGCCGCTCGGTCTCCACGACGCGGACCTGTACCGTGCCCGCGACCTCATGTTCGGCACGGTGCTCGTCACAGAGGTCGAGCAGTCCGCGCAACGCCGAACGTTGTGTGATGTGCAGGTAGTCGCTGGTGACGATCTGGACTGTCGCTCCTCGCCGCGCGGCAGAGCGTATCCAGGGCGCGATCATCCGGATGCCAGTGTCCCGCGCGAAGGCGGCGATGATGCCGATCTGGGACGCTCGCCAGAAAAGGGGCTGAAGATGGCGCCCAAAAGGGTCGTCACCGCCGTGGGCGAGCTGATCCTTGCTGTGAACGCGGGGGATGAACCCAGGCTGTTGGTAGTTGCCCTGCTGCGGGATGACAAACCGGACCCCGCCCCTGGGATCGTCCACGTCACCGTCGCGCCGCGGGATGAGGTGCACATGCAGGTGAGGGACGGTCTGTCCCGCGCTGGCACCGTTGTTGATGCCCACGTTGAAACCCGTGATGGTCGGGTCTCGCGTCATGAGTTCGGTGCGGCACTCGCCGGCGAGCGCCATGACGGCGGCTTGCTCCTCGGGTGTCGCCGAGAACCAGTCCGGGGTGTGGCGCCGCGGGATGATCAAGGTGTGTCCCGGCGTCACGGGATACCCATCGCGCAGGGCAAAGGCCTCCGCGTTTTCGGCGACCCGCCGGTCGGCCGGAAGCGAGCAGAATACGCATGTGCGCGGACCTTCGACCACCATCGGACCCCTTAGAGATCGCCGCACCGGGCTGGCGTCAACGATGGAACCTCAGCCGGCTGCTGGGAGCAAGCTGCTACTACGTACATCTAAGAAATGTCGGGCACTGCCGAGCTCGGCAGAGTGCGCGGAGACGCTCGCAGCCGGGATCAGTCGCTGACGTACTCGTCGCTCCCACGCGTGCAATGGATCCGGTCGGGCACCTCGGTCAGGGTACCCGTGAGCCACAGGCGTCCGCCTTCGTCCTTGCGCGTGGGCTTGAACTCCGTCGGCCACATCGAACACGCAACCTCGGTGTAGTTGCCGATGTTGCGGGCCCACCAGCTGGGCTTGGCCCGCGGCGTGCTGACCGTCAGGTTCAGGGTGAAATCCTCGCTGCGTTTCCACTCCTGCAACGGCCAGGACTCGTACACCCAGGTGTCGACGAACTCTCCGTCCCAGAAGTAGCCATAGCCGGTCTCCACCAACGCGATGGGCTGCACATACTCGACGCGGATGATGTTCTGGCCCTCCGTGAGCGCGGCCTGGAACCGGGCTTCGTGCAGTTCATCGCGGCGTATGCCAAACCCCCAGGAGTGCAGGGTATCGTCAGGGATTGGGCGGGCGTCCACGGTCTTCACGTCCGCTTTTGCGTCGCCCACCTGCGCCTGGATGGTCACCTGGCCAGGCGTCACAAAGGCGAGCTCCACCGTCACGGCGGCGTCCGCGCGGATGTGGTACTCCGCGACGATCTGGCAGCTCTTGGCGGCGCCGCAGGTGAAGGTGAGGTCCTCGCGCGTGACGACGAGGTCGGCGTCCTTGGGTTTGTAGAGCGCCGACGACGGCGACTGCTCCACGACCCTGGGTCCACGCATGTTCGCGGCGGCGGGTGCGGCCACCGCCATAGCAGTGACGAAACAGACGAGCGTAGTGGTCTTCATGGCTTCCTCCAGAGTTTCAACGTGCCTGCTGCGATCTGCTTTCACAACCTCGGGCCGCGACAGGTGGAGCGCTGGCCGGGTGCGAGCAACGTACGCCCCCGCGCGGTCACGTTGTTGACGGGAGGGCTACACCGGCTGAGCCTGGGCACCATGTGCACAGTCGGGCCAGTTTGTCGTCAGGACCGGCGACATCGAGGACCCATGCCAGGTCCCAGTCCACGTGACACCGCATTTCACGACCCGCGTTCAGGGATTCCCCAGCCTACCGCTTCCCGAGGCATTCCAAGTGCACCTCCAGCTTGGCTCTGAGGCGCGGAACGCCAGACCTCGGGCGGGCGCAGGATTGGTAAGCCCGCCTGTGGCTGGTAGTGTCGAGGCATGTCGAGCGTGCAGAGGCAGAAGCGGCGGGAGCGGCGGCGACGCAGGTTGGCCGAGACGTCCGCCAGACTGGGACAGGCGATCGCGTCCACAGGGTCGGGGCTCACGGGTAGACGCGCAGGTACGGTCGAGCGTGCGAGCCGGGGCGACCTGGAGGCGCAGGCCCAGCGCGAGATTCGGTTTCATCAGCGGGTCGTCGACGCGCTCGAACCGGAGGAGTCGTGGCTGGTACCTGGGATGGGCGACATGGCCGTCGGCGTGTCGGGTTCGGCCGGTGGGATCAACTTCTCCGTGGCTTGGAACCAGGACGGTACGCTGGTGTTCGACTTCGATTCGGGCCTCGACCTCGGGCTGTGCATCACACCCGAGAGACTCTCCGACACGATGCTCAAGTGGATTCGGCTCAGACACGAGTACGAGACCGGCGACGCAGAGTTTGATGCCCGGTTCTGGATCACCTCCGCCGACCACCCGGCGACCGCGGCGCTGCTCGGGGCACAGGTTCGCGGGCAGATCCTCGCACTGCACGAACGGGTCGGTCTCGAGATCGATGACGACATCGCGTCGATGTCCGCCAAGAACAGCGACGAGGCATTCACGGTCGCCTCGAGCGTTCTACGGCTGGCCCAGGCGCTGCGGGCCGCGCACTTCAGCCGCTGAGGCTGGGACACATC
>CALBXO010000401.1 GCA_937890335.1 uncultured Pseudomonadota bacterium
GGTGACGGTGGCAACCAGCGGGTCCGCCTGGGCCGCGTGGTGGCCGTCGCGGGGGATCAGGTCCGGCTGGACGGCCGCTCCATCCTCATCAACGACAAGCCTCTGGAGCGCCTCGTCTACGGTGACAGTGACCTGCCCGACGCGCTCGCCGGGGAGACGGCCACGCCCGCGTCGAGAGCCCTGGTCGAGGTCAACGGCAGCCGGCGGTACGTGATCGCCGACGGTGGGCCCATGCCCGAACATTCGGACAAGCCAATCGCTGTCGGCGACGGGGAGCTGCTGGTGGTTGGAGACAACCGTTCGACTGTGCGCGAGCCCGTCGCTGTGTCGGCGCGCAACGTGCTGGGCCGTCCCGTCTACATCCTGTATTCGCGGACACCGGCTGCGCAGGGCGATGCCCCCGCGACTACCCGGTGGGGCCGGGTTGGCCTTCGGGTCGACTGATAAGGATCCGCCGCACGTGTCCCGAAATCGTCAGCTTCTCCGGTACTTCGTCAAGTCGTGGCCGAGCTTCGCGGCCGGCGGCGTCGCTCTGCTGGCTACCAATCTCCTGGCGCTGAGCATTCCGCGGCAGATCGGCGCGGCAGTGCAACACCTGCGGGACGCCGCGGACACGGCCAGCATTGATGTCTCCGCGGTGGAGAGCCTGGCGTGGACAATCGCCGCACTCGCCCTGGGCGCGGCGGTCGCGCGCGTTGTCAGCCGGGTGTTCATCTTCAACGCGGGGCGGCAGACCGAGTACAGGCTGCGCAACGAGTTGTTTGCGCACCTGACCCGTTTGGACCGCGCGTTCTTTGAACGCTCCGCCACCGGCGACCTCACGAGCCGCGTCGTCAACGACGTGACCTTTGTCCGGCTGATGTTCGGATTCGGGGTGTTGCACGTCGTCAATACAGCCATCGCGTACGTGGTGGTGCTGTCGTTGATGCTCAGCGTCAGTCCCAAGCTGACGCTGTATTCGCTGCTCCCGTATCCCATCATCTTCTTCACCGTCCGGCTGTTCACCAAAGCCGTCTACACCAGGACCCAGGCGGTCCAGGCGCAATTGAGCGCGATCAGCGCGCGGGCCCAGGAGAACCTGTCCGGCGCGATGGTCGTCAGGGCCTTCGCCATTCAGGATCGTGAGAACGACGCGTTCCGGGCCCTCTCCGACGAGTACGTAGAGCGAAACCTGGCGCTTGCGCGGGTGCGAGGCGCGCTGATGCCCTACATGGGCGTCATCGGCGGGCTCGGCATGCTCATCGTGCTGTGGCTCGGCGGTCTCGAGACCATCCGTGAGGGGATTACCCTCGGCGAGTACATCGAGTTCTCGGCGTACATTGTGACGCTGGCGTGGCCAACCATGGCCATGGGTTGGGTGCTCAGCATGTGGCACCGCGGGACGGCCGCGTTTGACCGACTGGGCGTCATCCTGGATGCCAAGCCTTCCGTGGCGCCGCCCGCGACTGGTGCGCTGCACCTCCCCGCGATCTCCGCCACGAGTGGGGAGATTCAGTTTGAGGGCGTCAGTCTGACGTACGAAGATGGGACGGAGGCGCTCCGGGGCGTGGACCTGACCATCGCGGCGGGCACCACCGTGGCCATCGTCGGGCGCACCGGTGGAGGCAAGACGAGTCTCGTCCACCTGGTCGCGCGGATGCGCGATCCGACAGCCGGGCGAGTTCTTCTGGACGGCGTGGACCTCCGCGACGTCGACCCCGTCGAGGTTCGTGGAGAGATCGGCTACGTGCCCCAAGACCCGTTTCTGTTCTCGATGACGGTGGAGGACAACATCCGCCTCGGGGAGCGACCGGGCTCTGGCCTGACTGTAGACGACGCGGTACGGATCGCAGGTCTGTCCGACGATGTAGAGATCCTCAGCAACGGCCTTCAGACGTTGGTGGGGGAGCGTGGCGTCACGCTGTCGGGCGGGCAGAAGCAGCGCGTGACCATCGCGCGGGCGGTCATGCGCGCGCCCCGTGTCTTGGTGTTGGACGACGCGCTGGCCAGTGTCGATACCCGAACCGAGCGCCGAATCCTGGACGAGTTGGCGGCGGTGATGAAGGGGCGCACGAGCCTGGTCGTCACGCACCGGTTCAGCGCGCTCGAGCTCGTCGATGAGATTGTGGTCGTGGACGAAGGCCGCGTCGCCGAGCGCGGCAGCCACGAGGCACTTCTGGCGTTGGGCGGGATCTACGCCGGCTTGCATCGGCGGCAGCAGATGGAGGAGGAGGCGTGAGCGCCGAGACCTCCACCGACCACCGCGACGAGGCGGAGGTCTCCGCCGAACAGGCGCGCGATGGACGAATCGCGGTCAGGCTCTGGGCGTTCATTCGCCCCTACCGCGTTCTGTTTGCGCTCTGCATGCTGCTTCTCCCGGTGGCGTCCGCGCTCTCCCTGCTGCAACCACACCTGATTCAGCTCGCGATCGACAACCATTTTGTCCCGCGCAAAGAGGAGGGCCTGGGCCTCCTGGTGCTGGCGTTCGCTGCGACCATTCTCGCCGAGTTCTTCCTCCGCTACGCCCAGATCTACCTGATGGAGCTCGCCGGCCAGCGTGCGCTTCGGGATCTGCGCTGCGCTGTGTTCGCCCACATTCAGCGGTTGCGGATCGCGTACTTTCACCGGAACCCGGTGGGCCGCTTGATGACGCGGCTGACCTCCGACGTGGACTCGCTGCAGGAGGCTCTCTCGAGCGGCGTCGTCACCATCATTGGCGACCTGTTCACCCTGGCGGCGATCGTGGTCATTCTGCTGGCCAAGAACTGGCGCCTGGCGCTGGTGACGTTCGCGGTTGTCCCCGTCCTGCTCGGCGTAAGCTTTGTGTTTCGGCTCCTGATTCGCGCCGCGTACCGCGTGTTGCGCACCAAGATTGCTCGCCTCAACGCCGACCTGCAGGAGGCCGTGACCGGCATGGGCGTCGTGCAACTCTTTGTTCACGAGGAAGCCAGCAAGGCCGCCTACGACGAGGTAAACCGGGATCATCGGGACGCGGCGTACAAGTCCATACGCTGGGACGCGGTCCTGTACGCGATCGTGGAGATGATTGGCTCCATCGCCATCGCCGGGATCATCTGGTGGGGCGCGGGGGAGGCGGTGGCTGGCTATGCGACCCTGGGCGTGCTGGTCGCGTTTGTGGAGTACGTCCAGAAGTTCTTCATCCCCATCCGCGACCTCAGCCAGAAGTACGCCGTCGTCCAGAGCGCGATGGCCAGCGCCGAGCGGCTCTTTGAGCTGCTGGATTCCACGGAGATCATCGAAGACGCGCCAGACGCCCGTCCGTTGGACGGCTTTGAGGACCGAATCGAGTTCCGGAACGTGTGGTTCACCTACACCGACGAGGACAATTGGGTCCTGCGCGATGTGAGCTTCACGATCGACAAAGGAGAGCGGGTGGCGTTCTGCGGTCACACAGGTGCCGGCAAGACGACAATCATCGGCTTGCTGACCCGCATGTACGACATCCAGCGAGGCCAGATCCTGGTGGACGGCGTGGACATCCGAGAGCTGCGCCTGCGCGACCTGCGACGCCGGTTCTCCGTGGTGCTTCAGGACGGATTCCTCTTTGCCGGATCACTGCGCGACAACATCGCGATGCGCGCCGGAGAAGTGGATGAGGCCCGCCTGCGGGAGGCGTCGGCGGTCGTCCACCTCGACCGGTTGATCGAACGCTATCCGCAGGGATTTGAGCACCCGGTTCGGGAGCGAGGGGTGAACCTGTCGAGCGGTGAGAGACAATTGGTGACGTTCGCACGGGCACTCGCGCACCGCCCGGACGTGCTCATCCTGGACGAGGCGACCGCCAACGTGGACACCGAGACCGAGGCCCTGGTCCAGGCCGCGGTGGAGGCCCTCCTCCAGCACCAGACCTCGGTGGTGATTGCGCACCGGCTGTCCACGATCGAGAAGGTGGACAAGATCGTGGTCCTTCACCACGGAGAGGTGGCGGAGTCCGGGAGCCACGCAGAGCTGCTGGCCCTGGGCGGGTTGTACGCCCGCCTCGTCGAGCTGCAATACACCGACCCAACAAGGCGGGGGGCCGACGCGTGACGCAATGGGTTACATGGCTGGCGGCGGCGAGCCTGGATGTCTTTGGCGTCGTCCTCACGGCGCGGCACTGCGGAGTCGAGCGCGGCGGGGAGAGCGGTGCCGGTTGGTGGGCACGCCTGCAGACCCGCAGCGGCGATGCGCTGCGGGTGGAGATTGATGCGCCGCTGGCCATCGCGTTGGTCGACGCCGCGCTGGACGATTCCCGCGGGCCCGGGCGACGCGTCAGGCCGCTGGGCGAGATGGAGCACGGTCTGCTGCTGGCACAAACCGCTGGCATGCTCGCGCGGCTCGCCGCAGCCGAGCCCGAACTGTATCTGCGGGTTGAGGCGTCCGCGCCCGGTAGGGGGGCCTCGCTGGAGGGTCCTGCGGTGACCCACGTCTTTCAGGTCACGTGCGGTGACATCGCCGGGGACGTGCGTCTGTCCGGGGCTGCGCAGGTCCTGCCGGGTCCCACTGTGGTGGTCACCGACGAAGTGCCCGAGCCTGGCGACCTGTTGTTCGGGGCATCCCTGGGTCGCCCGCGTCCGCGGTTTGCGGCTTTTGTCCTGGCAGACAGGTGTCTGCGGGCCCAGTGGGTCCAGACCACCGATGGTCCAGCCCTGCGCGTGCTCGGTGGATCGTAAACTGGCGCCGGGAGGTCGACCACCCGGCACGGATCTGGCAAAGTGCGCGCCAATCATGCGTCAGCAAACGAACACCGGCATCGAAACCTTCCTCGTGCTCGCTCTCGTGGCGGCTCTTCCCGTCGCATTTGCCAGCGGCTTTACCAGTTACGAGGCGCTCAAGGGCGGCATATTGCTCCTTGGCGGAGCCCTCCTGTTTGTGGCGTGGGCCGTTGGAGTGGTGCGCGCCGGCTCGGTTCATGTGCGCAGCGTCCTGGGCCTGGTGGCCTTGCTCGCGCTGTTTGCATTTGCCCTCGTCTCGTCCCTCTGGGCGCCCAATGGATGGGACGCGCTGATTGGCTCTGGACGCTGGCTGGCTCTCGTCGCCGTCGGGCTCACGCTGCTCGCTCCCACGGGCAAGCCGCCGACTTTCGGACAGCTCGTCATTGCCCTGTCGGTCGGGGCAGGGGTGTCCGGAGTGATTGGCGTTCTGGACGTCTTTGGGATTCCGCTGGATGCATCCGCCCCTGGGGAGTACACGGATGGATTTCGTGGCACGTTCGACAACGATCGCCTCGGCCCGCTGAGTCTGGCCGCGACCGTTCCGGTGCTCGCCTCCGCCGTCTTTGCGCTCCGCTCGCCGGCGCGTTTTGCCGCCGCGGTGGCGCTGGTCCCTGTGGGCTTGTACATCGGAGCGACGGGCCAGTGGGACGTTGGCGTCATGGCACTGGGCGGCGTGGGCGTTGCGGCTGTCCTCATCGCGGCCCGCCGTCGCGCGGCGTTGGTGTCTGCCGTCGCCAAGCCGGCCGCGGTGGTCGCGCTGACGATCGCGCTGGGTGTTGGGGGCTTTTTTGCTGCGAAGGCGTTGGCCCCCAAGAAGCTTGTGCAGGTCGCCGGCAAGGTGATTGAGGCCAAGGATCCAGCGCGGACCCGGCCGGGCAGGGAGACGCCGCTGGACGTGGAGTTTGGCCGGCCGGATCCGCCGCGGGGGTCTGCCGAGGGGTTCCACGCCCGGTCCACCGGGTGGCAGATGTTCACGCGTCACGTCGTGGGCGGCGTGGGCGTCGGAAACTTTGAGGTCGCACAGGTGGGTGACCTGGACGTTTCGTCCACCTGGTACCACGGATTTACCGGGAGCTATCCCGGCATGCGGCTGCTGGACAACAGCGCTCTGGAGCTGATGGCCGAGCTCGGCATCATTGGCTTGCTGCTCCTCTTGCTGTTCATCGGCGTGGTCGTGCGGGCCGTGTGGGTCCGTACGCCGGACGCCGACGGTGACGATGTCGTCGTCGATGCAGCCCTGCTGTCGGGCTTTGCTGCCGTGGTGATCGGCTCCGGCCTGGGCGGCGTGTTGCAGACTACGGTGGGGGCGGTGGCGCTGGTCGTCTTCGGGGCCGCGCTCCTGGGGCGGACGCCTGGGGACGGCTGGGAGCTCGGGAAGGCTGGATCGTTCGAGCGGATGGGCCTGGGGCTCGCACTGCCACTGGCAGCTGCCGCTCTGCTGGCGTACGTGGGTGTCGCGGCTACCGCCAGTGACTACTTCAAGGCCCGCGGCGACGTCTGGGTTCGAGCCGGCGCGCTGGACCGAAGCCAGGATGCCTACCAGAGCGCCCTGGCGTGGTGGGCGGGCAACGACGAGGCGGCGCTGAGCTACGGCATCGTGACGACCGCCCGCAGCAAGGGTTTTGTCGAGGAGGAGCGGTCGTTGCTGGCCGCGCTGGAGCTGCGACCGTTTGACCCGCGGCTGTTCAAGGCGCTGGGGCAGGTGCAGGTGCGGGAGGCCGTTGAGCGCAAGAAGAAGAAGGCGCCGGCCCTGCCCGACGGCGGGGAACAACCCGACCCGGCGAAGATGCTCCAGATGCTGGAGCTGGTGGACAAGGCGGTGCTCAACAAGGCCAAGGCCAACTTCGGGCGAGCGGTGGAACTACACCCCCGCTACGTAGATGCGCGAGAGTCGGAGGCCAACGCCTTTCTCCTGACTGGTGAACCCGCAAAACATCAAACGGCGCTGCTGAAGACCATCGACATGATGGGAGATGTGGACGCCAAGAGGACGGCGCGCATCCATGCCAGCCTGGCGCAGAGCTACGTGGGTGCCGAGGATTGGCCGCGCGCGCGCAAGCACATCGAGCGGGCCCTCACGCTGGACCCGGAGCATCCGCGCCGCAAGAGCTTGTCGGAAGACCTCGCCATGATCCACGCGCATGAAACGGGCATCAAGCCCAAGAAAGACCCGCACGGACACTAGTGTTCCTGCGTGTCCCTGTGCAGAAACACCAGGAGCCTGTATCACAGTGCCTCCCGTCGCCAAGCCGGCCAAGCAACAACGCCTTCCGCGCGGCCTTCGGCCAACGATGCTGCGGCATCGCCGGCCTACGACCG
>CALBXO010000402.1 GCA_937890335.1 uncultured Pseudomonadota bacterium
AGCTTGTCAGCGTCTTCGGGCGCAATCCCTTGCCAGGCAATCCAGACACCGTCGGGGGAGAATCCAGGCTCGATACCTATCGCCATACCGTGGTCCACCGGGAACATGAGGTCCTGCGCCCGATCGGCCAGGTAGACGTGGCTTCGGTGCGACACGAGAAACAGGTTCGGATCGCGCGGGTGGCGCGTGACGGGCATGTCGCGGGTTCCCGCGAAGTTGAGCTGCTCGCGCGTGGCCCAGTATCGCTTGTGACTCGGGGAGTCATCCACCAACGTGCCCGTCGGCCTCCCCCAGGACGGGACCCTGTAGTCTTCGGGCGCGGCGGACCACACGGTCTTGCTCCGCCCTGTGGAGAGATCGACCTCGAACATGTCCAGGCTTGGGCCCTGTATCCTGAGCACATCGACCCACGCGGTTGCACCGTCTGGCGAGATGCCGGCGAGCTCCCCGAGGTCGCGATCGTACTTGTGCAAGGACCATGGGTCGACGTGTCTGGTCGGGACGGGAACGCTGTCGGTATGCCACTTCGGCGCGGACCAGATGACGCGCTCGGCCTGGCGCTCCACTTTCTTTCTCTCCACCGAACGGCTCGGAGATACCTCCACGTCGCCCACGAGCGGACCCGGCGAGGGAGCAACGGACACGCACGACACCAAGCAGGAAGCCATGGCAACGGTTACCATCCACAGGACCAAACTTCGTTCCACCTGACGCACCTCACGACCACAAAGGATTGAGCCCGCGCGCTCAGAATAACTACCTCCACCTCCGGCGCTCGTTACGACCCGTTACAGCGACCACCGCCGTCGGCACCGTGGCGCTGTGCGGGCGTCGCTCCGTCGAGGTGATGAGGTGGTCAGGCGCACCGGGAAACGGCCGCTTCGCTCTGCCGGTCCGGGGCGGCGCGCAGAGCGCTCGTGGCGATGGTCAAGCGGGCTCGCGACATGGCGTCACAGCCCAGTTGACCGCGGTGTGGCCCCCCTTCTACCGTAGCAGCATGAAACAACTCAGCACCTTGCTCGTCCTCGCCGTGGCCATCGCCCTCTGCGCCCCCGCCGCTGCCTCCGACCCCGACGTGGCCGGGATTCAGGGAGCGTTTGACGGCTTCAAGGTGGCGCTCGCCGCCAAGGACGAGGCCGCCGCGAAGGCCACCTGGCACCCCGCGGGGTGGGGCGAGAACATCACCGGTGGCTCGGGCCTGTCCGGGTCCGACGTGTTCAAGCAGGGCTCGCGCAAGGGCTGGTGGCTCAAGGCGGACATGAAGAAGCTGCGCCAGGCCAGCCGCTCCGGCCCGTGGATCGTTCCGTGCGTCATCTGGTCCGACGCCAAGCAGAAGGCCGTGGACGCCGTTGACGTCGTGGTCGTCTGGCACGACGGCAAGTGGCTCCTCCTGGGCGGGGGCGAGTCGAGCGCGGAGGTCGATGCGCTGGCGACGCGGTGGGAGAAGGGCGAGTTCAAGGCGCCGGCAGGAATCCAGAGTCCGACGAAAGAGAAGTAGGGACCGCCTCTGGAACGCCTCACGAGGGCGTGGGGGCCCGCCAGAGTCACAGTGGCCGGACCGGAGCGGCCCGGCTCCGCCCCAGACGAGCATTCACGCGATCGGGTCCGCATCGGCCACGGCAGCCGTACTGGAGAATCAAGTGGACCTGACTGAACTTCGCGCCTTCCTCGCCGTGGCCGAGACCGGTTCGTTTGCCGCGGCGGCGCAGCGTATGGCGTGTTCGCGGACGACTCTGACCCGGCGCATTGACGCCCTGGAGGCACGAGTGGGGGCGCCGCTTCTGACGCGGCAACCCTCAGGCGCGGTACTCACCGCGGCGGGCCAGATCATGGCCCAACGGGGACCGTTGTTGCTCGGTGAGGCCTCGGCCCTGCTGCGCGCTGTACTCTCGGAGCAGGTCAAACAACCTCAGAAGCTGCGACTCCTGCTCCCCGTGGGGATGCCTCCGACGATGCTCGGCGTCGCCTACCAGATGCTCCGGTCCCAATTTCCTGAAGTAAGGCTGAGCGCGGAGTTTGTGAGCGCCGAGCTGCTCGCGACGCACGTCGACGGCTTTGATGTCATCACACATTTTGGCGAGTCGGCGCTGCCCGGGGATCGATGGGTGACACGCCCGCTGGTCTGGCTCCGGGAGTGGCTGCTGGCGACGCCCGCCTACCTCGCCCAGCACGGCGAGCCGACAAGCATCGAGGAGCTGGCGACCCACCGCCTCCTGTCCTGGGACGCGCCCGGGCGAGACCCAGACCGCTGGCCGACACTCGCCGGCACGGAGTTTGCCGTGGAACCGCTCGCGCATGGGCCCGACGTTCACTTCCTCAGACACCTCGCGGCGGCGCACCAGGGCATCGCGCTGCTTCCAGACGCTGAGGTCGCCGAACCCGAGTTCCCTCCCGGCACGTTTCAGGTCGTCCTGCGCGAAGTGGTAGGGAGCACCGTGCCCCTGTGCGTCTCGGTTCCTGTCGTCTCCAAGCGTTCGCCACAATTGGTCCCGATCCTTCAAGCGATCGAAGCGTTTTTGGCCGCGGTCTGATTGTGTCGACGGGTCTGCGCCTGGCGGCCACGGCCTACAAGCTCGATCTTGCAGCCCCGCCGTCGAGTAAAGGCGCCACCCGAAGACCAGATTCGGTCACCCGTGCCCAGATTCGACGCCGCCCGCGCGTGCGGAAACGCCGCGAGAGGGCCACTCTGGGTCCACTCTGGAGGACAACAAGATGCGAAATCCGCTATGTGTCGCGCTCTGTCTGCTCGTCGGCGCGTGGCTCCCGGCTTGTGGTGGCGACGACAAGGGCAACAACGGAGCCAACAACGGAGCCAACAACGGAGCCAACAACGGAGCCAA
>CALBXO010000403.1 GCA_937890335.1 uncultured Pseudomonadota bacterium
GGTCGCCGCACTTCACTTCGCTTAGCCTCGCAGGCCAATTGACCCCGGCCGTCGTCGCCGCGCTTCTGGAGGTCGGCCTCGAAAGGCTCCGGGAGCTGCACGTGTCTGAGGAAGACCTCGTGCCTGTACACGATTGGGGTCCCGCCGCGGTCGCGCTTTCGCGCTCGACCCGGTTCCCGAGTCTGAAGGTCGCCTCCCTCCCGAGGTTCGACACCAGCGTAGGCATCGCCCTGGTCCGGGCCCCGCCCGCCATGGCGCGCGCCATCCTGCGCGGCTGCCCCCCCGACTGGCTGCGTTCCCTCGCAACCCAACTGGGCGTCTCCACAAGCCACTCCCAAAGCCCACACGAACTGGTGGAGCGAATTCTGGCGGCGGTGTAGCGCGGCACGCGGCCGGCCTACGGTCACGCCGCACAAGCTCCCTCTCAGTCGAACCAAGTGCGCGTCGCTGGAGAAGCTGCGCCAGGAACCCGGCACCTGCGTGGCCACGCGCTGGTCACCGGCGAGGAGGAACGGCACGTCCGTGTCTGGGCGCTGGTCGCGTCAGTGCAGGTACGCCTGCGCAGCCAGCGGTGAGGGCCGTGCGATCAGCGCTCGCTGGGCCTCTCGACGCTCCTGGTCGGGCACAGGCGTCAGGAAGCGCGCAGCCCCAGATTCAAAGGCTGCGATGGGCACGCCGTCACGGTACAAGACCCGGTTGGTCGTCAGCGACGCGATGCGCTCGCCAGCCGTGACGACCCCCGTCAGGTTGAGCGGGTCCGACCCACACACGGCCAGCCACTGCCCATCGAGCTCCGACCGGCGCACCGCGCGCAGCTTGCCCACCGCCTCAGTGAGCGCAAACTGCTCGCCCACAAAACCGCTCACAAACCGCCCTCCACGAATTTCACCACGGGCCTCCATCCGCCGGTAGGCGTACAGAAGATCGCGCCACGACGGCAGATCCTGCTCGCGGAACAGCACCTTGCGAAAGACCACGCCCCACCGCCGAAGCAGCGCCCACGCGATGGTTCCCACGAGCTCCTCCTCGTCCATCTCCTCCGGCTGGGACTCCTCGGCCAAAAGAGACCAGCGACCGGCTCCCTCCACGCCGTACATGGTCCGCGCACGGCGACGTCCACCCCGCTGAGGACGCGGGCGCCGGTTTGCCGGCAACAGGAGCGCGCGCAGGCCCGTAAAACTGTCCGAGGTAACGACCCCTGCCGCCACGAGCTCCGCGAGGGCCGTCTCCACCTGGGCCTGGAGCATCCGGCATCCGCGAATGATGTCGGCCGCAAAACAGGCCCCGCGGGACTCCAGCAACGCCAGCACCTTCGCCGACGACGCTGACAGCTCCTCCGCCGCCTCCTCCGCGTCCTTGCCCGCAACGGTTCCCTTGCCCACGGATTGGCCCGCAGCCAGCCACACGGGCGCGTCTTCCCGCAGCGCGAACGCGACCGGGGACGACCGCAGCGGCCGTTTGAGACCGCCGCCTCCGCTCTTGAACCTTCCCCAGACAACCTGTCCGCTCAAGGCGAGCTGGTCCAACATGGACGGCTGGTACGACCGGACCCGGACAGGCAGGATGTCGCTCTCCCAGGAGGCCGCCGCCGCGTGGAACCCCTGCAGCTGGTCCAAGATCGCGTGCAGCCCCTCTGGACCCCCGGCCCGCTCCGCTGGCAGCACCCGCTGCCAGGCAAACAGGAACCGCATATAATCCGCCGGCGAGACCGGTGAGATCTCCGCCCGAAGCCGGGTGAGCGTATACCTGTGGATGCGCGCCAGGAGCCTGCGCTCGCACCATTGCTCCGCGTCCCCCGGTTGGTCCTCAAAATGTCCGCGGAAAACCGACCCCTCCTGCTCCAAAGCTGCGAGGGCCGACGCGGCCCGAGCCTCGGCAATTCGGAGGGACTGACCGAGCTTCGCCGCGGTGATGGGCCCCACCGCGTCCAGCCGCCCGCGCAGGAGATCCCGCTCGGCTTCTTCCTGCGACCAGTCCCGCGCCCGGTGCCGCTCCGGAGCAACCACGAGCGGCTCGAGACGAGCGTCGGGGTACACCGCTTTGAGCTGAGGCACGCGCTCCGCGGCGACCCAGAGGTTCACACCGGGAGCGATGGTCGCCACCGCGGCCCGGTCGTCGTCGCACAGCGCCTCAAACAACCCCTCCCAGGCTCCGGCGAGCCCCTCCTCCTCGGAGAGGAACCCATGCAATACCAGTGCGTCATGCAGCTCGTCCTCGGTCTCCGCCGCCGGCCAGGCCTGCGCGCGCACCCGGTCAATCGCAGACTGGTCGAGCGCCCCGAGATCCGACGCCGTGCTCGCGTCGAGACCCCGACGGGTGAGCACAGCGCGGGCCCGCCGCTCCTCCAAAGGCGCAGGGTCCAGGAACGCATACGGGCGAGCGTTGAGAATCTGATGGGCCAGCACGGACGGCTCCCGCACATCCTTGGCAATCAGCCGGATCTCGCCGGCTTCGATTCGCCGCAGCAGGCTCTCCAACCCATCGATGTCCATCGCCTCCCGCAGGCAGTCGTCGATGGTCTGCTGCACGATCGGCTGGTCCGGGATCTCTCGCTCGCCAACGATGTTCTCAAGGCAGGCCAATTGGTCCGGAAACGCGACCGCCAACAAATCCTCCGCCTCCATCCGCTGAATCGGCGGGGGGATCTTCTTGCCGCCGCGAAAACGCGGCACCGCCAGCGAACGGTTTACGTTCCAGCGCCAGCGGGTGGCGAACATGGGAGCGTCGAGGAGTGCCTGCACCAGCACATCGCGCACGCTGTGGGAGGACAGGTACTTGAACACATCCTCCAGCGGAAAGCTGTGCGTCGGACCCAACGATAAAATGATGGCGTCCTCCGTCGCCGCGGCCTGCAGCTCAAAGTCGAACGCCTTGCAGAACCGCTTGCGCAGCGCCAGTCCCCAGGCCCGGTTCAGCCGACTTCCAAACGGGCTGTGGAGGACCAGGTGCATATTGCCCGCGTCGTCGAAGAACCGCTCGAGAACGATGGTGTCCTGGCTCGGCATGGCGCCGAGCGTCTTGAACGCCTGCTCCAGGTACTCGATGACCTCCCGAACGGCGGTCCTCGCCACACCGGTCTCGGCGATGAGGCGATTCTCCAGCTCGCCCTTGTCCTCGATGTCGATGGCGACAGTGTCCCGCAAGCGAGCCACGGCTAGAGACAATTCCGCGCTCCTCGATGGAGCCTCCCCAAGCCAGAATGGCAGAGTCGGCGGCTGGCCCTTCGCGTCAGTGACACGGACGGTGCCGTTCTCGATGCGCGACACCTGCCACGACGTGTTGCCCAGCTGGAAGATGTCCCCGGGCATACTCTCGATGGCGAAGTCTTCGTGCAGCGTCCCGACGAACGTGTCCGTCGGGTCCAGAATCACCCGGTAGTCCGCCCGATCCGGAATCGCCCCACCACTTGTGATGGCAGTGAGACGCGCTGCCTTCCTGCCGCGAACCCGACCGTTGACCTCATCGCGGTGCAGGTACGCACCGCGACGCCCGCGACGCGTGCTGAAGCCGTCGCCAAGCATGCTGAGCACGTCGTCGAATTGCGCGCGCGGCAGATTGCGGTACGGCCACGCGCATTTCACTGCCGAGAACATCTCCGCCTCGGTCCACTCCTCGCAGGCACACATCGCGACGAGCTGCTGGGCAAGGATGTCCAGCGGTGCCTCGGGGATGTCGATGGCGTCGAGCTCGCCGACGTTGATGGCCCGCAGCAAAGCGACGCACTCGACCAGCTCGTCGCGCGTGAGAGGAAACAGCCGGCCCTTTGGGACCGCGCCGAGGCGGTGGCCGCTGCGCCCCACCCGCTGAAGTGCAGTCCCGATGGTCCGCATCGACCCCATGCAACAAACGAGGTCCACAGACCCGATGTCGATCCCGAGCTCCAGCGACGCCGTCGCGACCAGCGCACGCAGCCGCCCCGACTTGAGCGCCTGCTCCGCCTCCAGCCGCCGCTCCTTCGCCAGGCTCCCGTGGTGCGCCCCCACCGCGCCATCCTCCAGCCGGTCGCACAGATTCTTGGTCACGCGCTCGGCCTCGCGCCGGGTATTCGTAAAGATGAGCGTCGTCGTGTGGGTCCGGATCAGGTACGCGAGGCGGTCGTAGATCTCGACCATATGCTCTGCGGACATTACCGCTTCCAGAGGTGAGCCCGTGGTCTCGACCTGGATGTCCAGGTGCCGTTTGTGACCCGAATCCACGATGACGCAGGGCGCGCCACCGGTCAGAAACTTCGCCACCAGCTCGATGGGCTTCTGCGTCGCGGAGAGGCCGATGCGGACAAGATCCCCGCCCACCAGCCGGTCGAGTCTCTCGAGCGTCAGGCTCAGATGCGTCCCACGCCTGTTGGGAGCCAGCGCGTGGATCTCGTCCACGATCACCGTTCGAACACCGCCGAGCATCCGCCGGCCACCCTCGCTGGTCAGCAGGATGTAGAGGGACTCCGGCGTGGTCACCAGGATGTGGGGCGGACGGCGCACCTGCGACGCCCGACGCGACGAGGTCGTGTCCCCGCTGCGCACCGCCGTCCGTATGTCCACCGGCGGCAACCCCAGGTCCTGCAGCGTGTGCCGGATGCCCCGCAGTGGCTCCTGCAGGTTCTTCTCCACGTCATTGCTCAACGCCTTGAGCGGCGACACGTAGACCACCTGGGTACCCGCCCCCAGCTGCCCGGCCAACCCTTGTCGAATCAGGTCGTCGATCGCCGCGAGGAACGCGGCCAGCGTCTTCCCCGACCCCGTTGGGGCCGCAATCAACGTGTGCTTGCGCGCCATGATGGCCGGCCAACCCGACTCCTGTGGCGGGGTGGGCCCATCGAATGACTCGTGGAACCAATTGGAAACTGCGGGGTGGAAACCGTCCAACGCTTGACCTCAATTGCAACTGAACATATAGACAGTCGTCAGCCGTTGTCAACGATCAAAGTTCAGCGGCCGGTCGCACCCACCACCGGATGGGCGAGTGCGACGGGAATTCCCAAACACGATCCATGGTGTACAGTCCGGACATGAGCGTGTTGCGTACAATCGGAGTCACTCTTGTGACACTCGTCGCGCTGTTGGTCTCTGCCTGCTCCAGCGCGCCCCCGCCCATGCTGCAGATGTCGCCGGACGAACTTCGGCAGAAGGCCGAGGACGATTTCCGTCAGGTCGAGCAGTACGATCGGGCCCTGGGTCGCACCCTCTTGTACGCCTCGGAGCACCCAGGCTTGTTCCCAAAGGGCGGCGTCGTCGAGATGTCGCCCGAAGAGAGAAACCTCCTCCGGGACGTCTGGCGCGAGATGCTCGACTACATGCGGGCGCTCGATGGCATCAAGCAGTTCTGGCGCCATTTTGGCCGCATCAACCTCCTCGCACGCGGAGAAGACCACGCGCTGGGGTTCCTCGTCGGCTACAACGCGTGGGTCGTGCAATACCGCGCGGGGCTCGTCTGGGTGGACCTCACCGTGCCGAGCAAACCCCTGGAGACGCTGCTGGACGAGGCGTCGCCGGAGTTCGACATCCCTGAGGGCGCCTTTGGGCGGCTGAAGTGGAACGTGATCAACCTCAAGTCTGTCGGCCAGCTCATCTCCGGCCGCGAGTACCTGCGCACCATCGCCGGGCCCGCGCTCGAGCGAGGCAGCTGCCGGTCCCGACCGCACTGCACCTGGGCCCTGGACAACACGGTTCCCTACGTGCGCAACGCGCGCTCGCACCTGAAGGAGCGCGGGGTGGTGGACTTTGGCTACAACGCCTACGACATCCTGCGCGACGCCAGCTTTGCAGCCTGGTTCCCGGTGCAGAAGGTCGTCGCCGAGTGGATGGGCGACACCAAGGTCAAACGGTTCCACGCCCACCTCATCAACCACGAGCAGCTCGCTACGATGCGGCAGCGGATGCAGCCGGGCGACATCATCGTGGCGCGGCACAACTGGTACCTGTCCAACGTCGGCCTGCCGGGTTTCTGGCCCCACGCCGAGCTGTACGTGGGTGCGCCGGACGAGCTATGGGCCTACTTTGACGACCCGGAGCTGGACGAGGATTTCCCAAGGCTGGACCCGCACACTCCCGGCGTGGTCACCCATCTGATGACCTACTACCCAGAGGTCTGGGCCCGCTACACCTCCGGCTCCGAAGAGGAGCCTTTCCGCGTGGTGGAGGCCATCAGCGAGGGAGTCGTGCTCTCGTCCCTGGAGAAGGCAGCCGGCGCCGATTACGTTGGCGTGATGAGGCCGCGCTTCCGCAAGGCGGACAAGGCCAGGGCCGTGGCCAAGGCGTTTGAACTGCACGGCCGACCGTACGATTTCAACTTCGACTTTCTGACGGACGAGAAACTGGTCTGCACCGAGCTCGTCTACAAAGCGTGGCAGCCGGACCAGGACAAGAACGGGCCGGAGTTCGCATTGGCGAAGATCGTGGGCCGCACAACGTTGCCGGCCAACCACATCGTCCGGCACTTTGATGAAAATCACGAGCGAGAGGATCGGGCCCTGGACTTCGTCTACTTTCTCGATGGCCTGGAGGGCATCGATGGAGCGGTCGTGTCCGACCTGGCCAACTTTCGCAAGAGCTGGAGGCGCCCCAAATGGGACACCGTACAACCCTGATTCTCCTCGTCTCCGCGTTCCTGTCCTTGACGGCCTGCGGCGGTGACGACGGTGGCGGTGGGACGTCGCCCATTCCTGACGCGGGCATCGACGCAACGCCGGACGCGGAACCCGACACTGGCGAGCCTGATGTGGGCGACGAGGTGGGCGAGGATGTGCCGCCGCGGAACATGGCGCCCACAGCGGTAGCGGGAGAGGACCAGATGGTCGAGGCGCTGACCATGGTGCAGCTCGACGGCAGCGCCAGCTCGGACCCTGAGGGCGACACGCTGACCTATATCTGGACCCAGGAGCAGGGTCAGACCGTGCGCTTTGACATGTCGCAGCCGTCGCCGGGCTTCATGGCGCCCGCCAACACGACGGAGATCATCCTGGCGCTCGTCGTCAGTGACGGCGACAATCTCAGCGTCCCCGATCGGGTGACCGTTCGCGTCCAGGGCCCCAACCGAGCTCCGGTGGCGGACGCTGGCGCAGACCGAACGGTGCTGATCGACGACGTCGTCGCACTGGACGGCGGACGCAGCCGCGATCCCGACGAGGGCGATGTCATCACCTATGCGTGGACCCAGCTCGACGGGCCCACGGTGCAGCTGAGCGATTCCAACGCCGTGGACCCGCGGTTTCGCACAGACGGTCTGGAGGAAGGCGCAACGCTGACCTTCGCGCTGGTCGTCAGCGACGCCGAGCTGGAGAGCAACCCGTCCGAGGTCGTGGTGACCGTGCGCAACCAGCGGCCGATTGCCCACGCCGGGCGCGATGGCGTGGTCCTGCAAGAGGGCGAGTACACTCTGGACGGCACGGGTTCTACGGACCCGGATGGCGACGATCTCACGTACCGCTGGTCACAGGTCGGCGGGCTCGAGGTCACGCTCGCCCCGGCAGGCTCCCCAACGCCAAGCTTTGTCGCACCGGAGCTGGCTGGTCCCGTCGAGTTTCAGCTGATCGTGCACGACGGCGAAGCCGAGTCCGTGGCTGACCGGGTCACGGTGCTCGCCGTGGGCAACGACTGGGCGGACGACGATCAGGACCAATTGCGCAACGAGACGGAGACGGAGCTCGGCTCGGACCCGAACAATCCCGACACCGACAACGACGGTATCCCGGATGGCTGGGAGGAGCTCACCCACGAGGGCATCGACTACCACGGTCTGGGCTGCTCGGCCCTGCACCGCGACCTCCTGATCGAGGTCGACTACCAGGGTGAGATGCTCCCGGATGAACTGATCGCGGATCTGGAAGCGGCCTTCGCGGCGCTGCCCGTGGAGAATCCCGACGGCGAGACCGGCATCGCCCTGCATGTGGTCCACGACGCGCAACTGGCCGACAACTTCCTGTGCTACTACCCGGGCGATGGCAACGCTGGAGACCGATCTGAGCTCCAGCGTCTCCACCGGGACACCTTTCACAAGGTCCAGATCTGCGTGGGCGAAGACGTGCGGCTGTTGTCCAGGGCGGACCGAGGCATCGTGCTCGAGGCGCCGGCGCCCACCGACGAAGTGACGCGTGCACGCGTGGTGCGCGCGATCCTGCGCGGGCTTGGATTTGAGCTTGGGCTCAGCGTGGGCGGTGGCGACAACACCGATCTCAAGCCCAACTACCCCAGCGTCATGAACACTGCGTACACCATCACCGGCGACGCGACGTTCAGCGCCGGGTCTCTGCCCGACCTCGACGAGTGTGCGTTGACAGAGACGACGCCGTTTGGGGACGCCCCGGTGGACAGCCTTGGCTTCCTGGACGACTACCTCGGCATGGACTGGACGGTGGACGGCGACGGCAACGTGGACTGGAACGGCAACAACGCCATCGACGACGCGCCCTACGAGCTGATTCTGCGCCCGGGTGGCGTCACCTGTCAGACTCTGGCCGATCATGCGGACGGCGCGACCATCTCGGAACAGCTCGCGCCGACCTTGGATGTGGAAGAGCTCCGCCGCGACTGACCGGGTCGCCCGCTTCGAGCCAACCTGACCTGACGCACCGAGCCTCTCGTGGAGCGGGAGACCTCACCGCGCCTGGGGGGCGTGCCCGCGCGCGTCCAACCAACCTGACCTGACCGGGTCGAGCCCCGTGGAAAAAATCTGCATTTTTGCGCAACAGCCAGTCGATGCGCCCGTGAACCAGGGTGAGGACATCGACACGGAGCTGAAACATGCGCGACACGCACTTCGACTTTCGCACTCTGACCGCAACCCATCTCTCGACCTGTGCCCGCAGGCTGCTGCTGTGCGCCGGGGTCGCCGCAAGCGCCCTCTGGCTGGTCGCCTGCGCCTGCGGCGGAGGAGGCAGCGGACGATCTCAATGCGACCCGCTGCTCGCCGAGAATTGTGTCTGCACGGTGCCCGGGGCCACGGACGCGTGCGACCCAGACACCGATTTCCCCTGCGCCTGCAGCATTGGCACAGGCAGCCCGGCCAACAACGACAGCGACGGTAACAATGGCGGCGACAACGGCGGACCGGACCGGCCTGGCAACAACGACAACAACGGGCAGACCAACAACGGTGAACCCAGCGGCGCAAGCATCCGCCTCTCGCTGCGCTACGGCGCCGAGGCGGGACGGCAGTTTCAGGAGGTCGCACCCTGGGCGACAGCCGTGCTGCCCGCCTACCGCACCCGGGACGCGGATTCTCCGCTCGTGGTCATGTTGTGCGAGACGGATGACCCAGACTGTTCCGCGCCGGTGATGTCCCGTCCGGTGAAGAGCACTGAGACTGACGGCGCGCCGATGCAGTTTGTGTTCGGGCCCACTCTGACCGTGAACAACCTCCCCGCGGGCGACTACCTGTTCACCGTGTTCATGGACAGCAACACCTCCCGCGCCCTCGGCCACGGCGTGGAGGACGCTTTGGGCACGCCTGGACCGTGGGGTGGGCTCGTCAGCGAGACAGACCTGCTGCTGAGCGAGCCTGCCGCCCCTGGAGTGAACCCGCCACCGATCGCAGTGCCCGTTCAGCTCCGACCCGGCGCCCAATTCGACCTCGGCGCCAGGACCCTCGGCCACTTCTACGAGTCCAATCTCTCCCCGGCGTACCGGCCCGCAGCCGGCCGGGTGATCGCCGCCACACCGACCGGCGTGTACATCGTGGATACCGACACACGCGACACTGCCTTCTCCCCCATCGCGGCCGATGAGCTCATCTGCGGCATGATCGACGCGCCCGGCGACGCCGCATGGCTGCTGCTGGACGACGTGGAGGGGGCTGGATACGCCCTTGAGATCGACACACGGGACGGGCAGCCGACGGGCGCGCGGGTGGAGTTTCCCGGCGTTGGACAGCCATGCCGCGGGACCTTTCACCAGGCAGACGGCGTGAGCTATCTGTTGGTCGTGGACGCTGCGGGTGGCCGCGGGCCCGACGCCACCGGCGGCGCGGCGGTCTGGACCGCCCGGCTGGTTCCGGGCCTCGCGCAAGCGCGGTCCACCACATCTGTCGAGGTCCCGGTTTTCGCGGAGGGGGTGAACGACATCGCGGCAGTCGGCAACACCGTGTTTCTCACGATCACTCCCAACCGGACGGTCCCACCGGCGGACCGGGGCCACCACCTTGTCGTTTCAGCGCAACTCGACCGGAACGCCGCGCTCACAGTCGGCTCCTACGTGCGGACCACAGAGGCGGGCGACAGAGGCGTCGATCCGCTGGGACGGCAGCCGATCAACGACGAGTCGGCGGCCCAGTGGGCGGGCCTCTTCGTTGGCCGCTTCCACGACGGCCGTGACCTGCTGTTCGTCGGCGGTTTCTCTGAGGTCTCCGTACTGGAGATCCCATCGTTGCGCGAAGTTGCCCGCGTCTCGGGTCACTACTATGGCTCCAACTTCACCGGCTTCGCTTTGGACCCCACAGGTGAGACACTGTGGGCCATTCCTCAGTCCAAATCCGCGTACCACTTCGAGTTCGAGAAGGGCCCGGGGGGCGACCGCCAGAGCTTCAACCGTTTGATGGCGCTGCCCATCGACCTGTCGCGGGGCGCACAGCCCGCCGCCGACGGCTCGTACAGCGCCGGAGACATCGATGGGTATGCGGGCCCCACACTGTCCGGCAATCTGACGCCGGGGGACGACCCGGGCGTCGACCTCGGCTACGGCTACTATGTGGCCCACCAGGTCCTCTGGGCGCCCGACACCGCCGGCGCAACTTTTGGCAGCTCGTCCTTCCCAGTGGGCCACACCGCTGTGGCGACCGAGCGGCACCTCTGGCTGCGGGGCAGCGGCACTCTGGGTGAGGCAGGTCCCAGCGGGCTGGGCAAGGGTGGCGACCTCGCGGTGTTCGACCTGGAGACCCGCCGCGCGCTCCTTCACCCCAGCGACGACGACCCGTACTACGGCGTCTGGTCCGGCGGCGTCTACGGCCAACCGACCTTCGGATTCCGCCTGGACTCGGCAGACGCGGAGACCACAACCGTAGGCCTGATCTACGAGCCGACCTCCGATTGACTGGCTTGCGTCACCTGCAACCGATGCCTGGACGGACTGCCGGCGAGCGTCAGGGACGCTGGTACCACCGCTCCAAGCATCGCCTGGCCAACGACGTTGTGGATACGCGGGGCCGTGGTACTGCACGAGGACGGTGTGCTCCCAGCGCACAGCGGGACGTGCGGGAGCTACGGTGTGTCCTTTTGGTAGGCCGCCTGGAACGCGGCGACGAGATCCTTGAGGTACCCTTCCTGGGTCCAGATCTCGGCACCAAGCTCTTTGAACACGCGCCGCAGGCCGGTGGCTTGCTCGGTCTCGGCCCGGTCCAGGGCGCGCTCCATCGACTCTTCCTGGTGACTCGGGTCCTTCTTGCGCTCGGATCGGAACAGGCTCCACATGCCCCTTGCGGTCCCGCGCATCAGCACTTTGCTGGCGCCAAAGATCCGCTTGAGAACCTGGTTGATCGGTCGCGGATCGACCTCCCGACACGCCGCCAGGATGGCGTCTTGAACGCGGACCAGGTGCGCCTGGTCGGCGCCCCTGTCCTGGGTGATGAGCCCAGTGCTCAGGCAGTGGTTGAGCAGGTAGCCGCGGTGCAACATCGTGCTTGTCACGTCCACACAACCCTTGATGCTCAGGAAGTAGAGGACCTTCTTGAGGACCTTCTTGAGCGGGTAGATGAAGACGGCCCACAGGCAGCCGAGCGGACAGCCACTGGCCTCGCGCGATAGCGCCTTGACCTGACCGCTGGTGGGGTGGAAACCGTGGACGACGCACAGAGTCTGCGCCATGCGCCGCTGGATGAACGTCAGGATGATGTCGTCGATGAACGGCACCGGGATCAGTGGACACAATCCACCCAGCACACTATAGGTGACCACACTTGCCAACGCCGTCGCTGACGGGGATTTTTGCGCGAGTGCGGTCTCGGCGTCGGCCGGCTGCGCGGCATCGACTTCTGGTGTGTCTGACATGGCGACAGGCTATCCCATGGACCCGGCTCAATCTACCGCGCTCGTGACGGTCTTCGGCCTTGGCTCCAGCTGGGGAACGTTTACGCTCGGGCCGATCATCCGCCAGGTGACCGAGGACGTGGCCTGGGGCATGAGCCGCCACCCTGGGCTGCTGGCCAGGCCGCACCACCTCATGGTGGACGGACCCCTTGACCCAAACCTGGACCCAGATTCTGACCCCGAAGATCCCTACGGACCGCCTCGCGTGCGCTTCATTCTGCCCCATGCGCTGCCGTCCACGAGTCTGGTGCGCACGCTGGCGGCCCAGCAAGGCACGCCGCTGGCCGTCACGGGCCGTCTGGACATTCACCGCAAGGAGTTTGAGCTCGCCCTCAACATTTGGGACACCGGGCCGCCCAACTTGCTCTACTGCGCCTGGGAACAGGGTGACAGCGACACGCTGCTGCCCACTCTCGCGCGGCACACCGTCGGTATGGCGCGGGCGCTGACAGGGCTTGAGATCGACGAACCGGACGACGTGGAGGAGCGCACGCGCGCTGTGTTTGGCACCGCGTCGTGGGGAGCGTTCGAGGCGTACGCTTCCGCCACCGACAAGATCAGAAACCTGCAGGTAGGGTCTGGGGGCGCGCGACCGACTGACATCCCGCGTTTGCTTTGCAGCGCGCTAACGACGGACCCCAATTACGACAGGCCCCGTGTCCTTCTCCTCGAACACGCGACCCGTTACCTGGGCCAGGCCAGCGTGGACTACGCCCAGACGCTGCTCGATGGCGTGAACACCCTGCGGGGTGACAGGCTCGTCTACGGGCTGCTGCGCTTCGAGTCGCTCCTGGTTCTGGACAAGCGTCAGGTCGCGGGCCAGCTGCTCGCGGACCTACGCAAGCGCTTTCCCGGCGCCGCCGCGCTGGACGGCGCCGCTGCGCGCCTGGCTGGCTGACCGGGCGTGGCCCTGTCGATCGACACCAGGGCTTAAGTCCGGTCCGGATCGGAGGGAGAAGCCTTGTGCCCCCGACCCGAAGTCCTGCCCTGGTCTGCTCTCACCAGGAGCATGTAGCACATTGACTCCCGTCGCCTCGTCGGCCAATGCGCTACACGCTCCTGGTGTTCCTGCACAGGGACATTGACCAGTTGCCGCCGGCCCCTCGACCGGATCTCGGCGTCTCTCGTCGTCGCCGTGGTGGAACTAGCCGATGGACACGTCTTCGACATCGAGGTCTTCGATGTCGACTTCCATCGAGTCGTCCACTTCGACATCGAGGTCGGCGAGGTCCTCGACATCCAGCTCGTCGTCGATGTCGCCCTCCATCTCGAAGAACTCCACCCGTGAGCCGTTGTCGTCGCTGCCGTCGTCTCCGTCGTCTCCGTAGATACCGGACGCGGTCGAGATCGCCTCTCCAGCCTTGGCCAGAGACACAAAGTGTCCGACGGGACGGGTTGTCGTCCGGGCCTCGTCGCGAAGGGCCTCCACCTGCTCGATGTCGGCGTCTTTGGTCTCTGGCTCGTGCAGTGATTGCGACAGGGAATCGACCAGCTCCTCGGCGATAATCTCCGCCTGACTCTGGGGATCTTCGTCACCTATCCGCAGGTCCACGGAGTTCACATCGACGTACGCGGGGGCCTGCGGCAGGGACGTGATGCCGCGGGTCGCATGGACGGTCTCGGTCCCGGCAGACAACAGCTCTCCCAGCTTCTGGAACGCCTCGGCGGCGTGCGTGAGCCGGTTCTCCAATGCCTCAGAATAGCTCGCAGCAGCCTTCAGGTTTGCCACCGTGGCGGTTTGCGCCTCGTTGAGTTCCTGGAGGGCCTCCGTCAGTTCAGTCTCGCGCTCAGACCCGACCTCCTTCGCTCCGGCGAGCTCGGCGGTCAACCGCGCGTTGGTCTCGACCGCCTCGGCGAGTGCGGCCTCGGAGGTTCGGACCGTCTCCTCCAGCCCTGCGCGGGTGGCCTTGGACGCGGAGATCTCCTTCTGGGCTTCGCCGAGCTCCTCAGTGAGCTCGTCCACGCGGGTGGCAAAGCCTTCCGATTCCTCTGCCAGCGCCTCTGCGCGACCGACCGCGGTCTGGAGCGCGGTCTTGTGCTCCTCGAGTCCGGCGGTCGCTTCGTTGCGCTCCGCTTCGGCGGACTCCAACAGCTCGTGGAGTTCATCGCGCTCCACGCTGAGGGCGTCGCGCTCCGCGGTGAGCGACGCGAGGGCCTCACTGCCGGACTCGCGGTCCGCGGTTGCGGCAGCGAGGCTCTCCTGCAGGGCATCGCGCTGTGCCGTGAGCGATTCGCGGTCGGCGTTGCCCTCCTCGAGTTCGGCCAGCGTCGTGGCGAGCGTCGCCGCGACCGCCTCCCTCTGCGCCACCGCAGCATCCAGAGCGGCCTCGGCCTCGGCGGCCCGCAGCTCCGATGTCGCCAACGAGTTCTCCAGTTCGCCCACCAGCGTGGAGAGCCGGCGCTGCTCCTCGCCCATGGAGGACTTCTCCTCCTGAACGGCAGCCAGCGAAGCCTGCGTGGCCTCAAACTCGCCGCGTTGCTCCGAGAGCTTCTCGGCCTGCGCCGTCACCTGCTGTTTGAAGCGGCTGACGTCCGCGAGTTGGTCGTCAAAGCGATCTTCAAGCAGGTCGTAGTTCGCGGTGAGCTCCTCGTGGCTGGCGGTCAGCGCATCCAAGGCGGTCCGAAGCGCATCGCGCTCGGCTGTGACCTCGAGCACTTCGGCGGAGATTTCGTCCCGCGCGGTCTCGGCCTCCAGCAGCTTGCCACGCAGATCGTCCGCCTGCATCACCGCATTGTGGGTGTCGTTCTCCAGGCGCTTGAATTGCGACCGGATGCGCTCCATCTCCAGGTTCTGCCGCGTGACCGCCTGTTGATGCTCCAGGGACTGACGCTGGATCTTGTTGGCGCGGTCCTGCGCGTCCAGCAGCTGCGAGAGCGTCTCCTGGTGTTGGGTGTTGACCTGTCTGTAGAGCTCCTCCCGCTCGGAGATCTCCTCACGCAGGCGCGTCAGGAGATCGTGATCCTGCATGGCCTGGAGTGTCTGGGAGGAGATGGAGCTGGCCGCCTCGGACGGGCGGGGGATCTCCTGCGGGGAGGGTATCTCACCCATCTCCACGATCATCGCGTCAGCGGCGGCCTCCTCCACGGCAGCCGTCACCGGCTCGGCCAAGGCGTAGGCTCCGCTCTCCTCGGCGTCAGGCCCGCTGGCCTGGGCTTCCGCCGGGGGCTCCTCGATCGGCTCAGGCTCGACCTCGGGCTCTGGCTCGGCGTCCCCCATGCCCAGGTGCTCAGCGGCGCGTTCCCACAGGTCCGCCGCCGAAAAAGGCTTGATGAAATACTCCTCGGCGCGGGTCTTCAGCTTCTTGTGCTGCGCAAAGGTATCCTCCGAGGCGGTAGAGGAGGTAAGAAACAGCGGGATGTCCGACAGTGCGGCGTTACGCTTGAGTTTCTTGCAGACGCTGAAGCCACTGACGGTCGGGAGCTCGATGGCCAGGACAATGAGGTCGGGCCTCTGGTCCTGGACCATCTCAAGTCCGCGGTTTCCCTCACCTGCTGCACGAACTTCGAGCCCTTCGCCCTCGAGTAGCTGGGTGAGCTCCTTCAGGTACGATTCGTCGTTTTCGATGATGAGGACGGATTGAGACATGGCACCTCCGCCACGGGCGCGGGTCGCCCGGACTTGCGATTCAGGGAGCAGGCGTCGTACGAGAGTCCACGTTTATCTTTCCGCAGGGTTTGCCCCATGTCCAGCCGGTTCAGGAAGATTGTGGACTCCATCGCGGAGTTCGATGAAGTGATCGCGGCCCGCTGGCGCGAGGACGATGCCAGTGTGTTCCTCGAGGTGCGGACCGGCGACGGACGTTCCCAGGTTGTCATGATCCAATTGATAGCGTCCCAGGATGAGCCACCTGTGGTACACATCATGAGTGAGATCGGCCCCGCCCGCGAATCCCTCTATGAGGAGATGCTGCTGCGGAACCTGCACCTGCGCTATGCGCGCATCGCGCTGGTAGATGGACCGGGCGATCGGAGCTTCGCGGTGGTCTTCGCGCAGCCGTTCGCCGATCTGGACGAGGTCGCATTCACCCGGGCGTTCGGTGAAGTGGCCTTTATGGCTGATGGAATCGAACGCGAGACCTTTGGAGAGGACCGCACATGAGAATTCTGTACGGCGTGGTCGGAGAGGGGATGGGTCACGCCATCCGAAGCCGGGTCATCGTAGAGCGCCTGCTGGCCGACGGTCACCAGGTGGAGATCGTCGCGTCGAGCCGGGCCCATACGTACCTGGCGGAGCACTTCGACGGTGTGCGCGAGATCTGGGGCCTGAGCATGGTCACGGGCGAGAACCGGGTCCAGAAATGGAAGACGGCGCTGAGCCTGATCAAGGGTGCGGCCTCCGGCTGGCCGGACAACCTCCGGGCCATGTGGGACATGACCCGCGAGTTTGCTCCCGAAGTCGTGGTGACCGACTTTGAGACCTGGGCTGCGCTGTACGGGCACGACCACCGTATCCCGGTGATCTGTCTGGACAACATCCAGGCTGTGCGCCGCCTGGACCATCCGGCCTCCATCACCGCCGGCAAGGAATCCGAATGGGCGCTGGCCAAGAGCGTGATCAAGGCCAAGATTCCCACCGCGAATCGGTACCTGATCACGAGCTTCGTGGACGGTCCGGTCATGCGCAAGCGCACGTTGGTTGTGCCGCCGATCCTCAGGCCCATGATCCTGGCGGCCAAGCCGACACATGGCGATCACATCCTCGTCTACCAGACCGCCGCCTCGTTCCCGGAGCTGCCCGAAGTGTTGGCGAGCTTCCAGGACGTGGAGTTCAGGATGTACGGACGCAGTGAGGACGGTCGCGTCCCAGACGCGCCCAATCTCACATTCCGCACCTTCTCGGAACAGGGTTTCGTCGATGACCTGGCGAGCTGCCGCGGCGTGATCGCATCCGCGGGTTTCACCCTGATCTCCGAGGCACTCCAGCTCGGCAAGCCCTACCTCGCGACACCGGTTGAGGGACAGTTCGAGCAGCTCATGAACGCCAGGTATGTGCAGCACCTGGGTTACGGCCTGGCGGCCGAGGAGTTTGACCGCGACGTCGTCGCAGGTTTTCTGCGCCGAACCGACGAGTTTGCACGGTCCCTGGGCCACTACCGCAGGTTCGACAACGAGCCCGTCTTCGAGGCGCTGGCCGAGGCGCTGGACAGCGCCGCTGCCGGCTTGCTCTGACACGCGCGTTCGCGTAGGTTTCGCGCAAACCGACAAGGGGCCCGCCGATGTCTCAGGTTCGAATCCCGCTCGCTCTGGTCGTGATCGCCCTGTGTTGCAGCTGCAACCTGAACAAGATCACCGCCGACTCCACCGCGCCAGTGCTCGCCAACGGCTCGGTCGCGCTCGACCGCGAGTCGGACCTGCAGTTCGCCCGCGAGGCCTTGCCAGCCAGCCTCAAGACGCTGGAAACCTTCCTCATCAACTCGCCGGACAACCCCGATCTGCTTTTGTTGCTCGCCAAGGGATTCAACTCCTATGCGTATGGGTTTGTAGAGGCAGACCTCGAGAAAGCCAGGCTCAAAGGTTCCCAGGAAGAGGTCGACCGGCTGTCCCGCAGGGCCGTCCTTCACTACCTGCGCGCGAGGACCTACGGCTTCCGTCTGCTGGATTTCCCTGAGCTCGAAGACGCCGCCCTCAACGGCGATCTGGTCAAGGCACAGCGCCTCATCAAGGACCTGGAGAAGGACGACGGCCCCGCGTTGTTCTGGACCACACAGGCCTGGGGTGCAGCCGTGAACCTGGCCCAGGACGATCCCGACATGGTCGCGTCCCTGCCGATGATCGAACTGTTCATGAACCGGCTGCTCGCGCTCGACGCCAACTACTTCGCCGGCAGCCCCATGGCGCTGGCGGGCACCTACCACGCCAGCCGTCCAGCGATGTTCGGCGGCAACCCCGAATTGGCCAAGGAGTCCTTCGAGCGCGGCATGAAAGCCCACGGTGACAAGAACCTGCTCATCCCGTACCTGTACGCACGCTTCTATGCGACGCAGGTTCAGGACCGGGCGCTGTTCAACGAGCTGATGGTCAAGGTCCTCGAGGCCGATGTCGCGCAACATCCGGATCTCAGGCTTCAGAACGAGATAGCCCGTGAGCGGGCGCGGTTCTGGGTCGAAAATTCTCAGGAATTGTTCTTCGAATAGGAGTCGTCCATGAACCGCAACATGCTTGTCCGCGCCGCATCGGCGCTTCTTACCGTGGGCCTCGTGGTAGGCGCTTTCGCGCAGAATGCCGCCGCCCAGGAGTGCGCCGTAACCCTCAAGTTCGGCTCCCTGGCCCCCCAGGGATCGCTGTGGCTCAAGGGGTTCACCAACGCAGCCCGCGAGATCAAAGAGCGCACGGCCGCGGAGTCCGAAGGCGCTGTGTGCTTCAAGATCTACGGCGGCGGCGTCATGGGCGACGAGTCGGCCATGGTCCGCAAGATGCGCACCGGGCAGCTCGACGTGGCCGCGGTCACCAACGTCGGACTCGGCGACATCAACAAGGAGCTGCTCGTGCTCCAGATGCCCCTGTTGTTCAAGAACGACAAAGAGCTCGATTACGTGCGCGAGAAGATGCACGGCCGACTGACCGGCCTGCTCGAGTCCAAGGGCTTCCAGTGGCTCGGCTGGGGCGACGTGGGCTTCGCCTACCTGTTCTCCAACGAGCCCATCGCCAAGGCCAGCGACATCAAGACCACGAAGTTCTGGGTCTGGGACGCGGACGAGGTGACCAAGGAGGTCGCCAAGGTCGCCGGAGTCAACGCCATTCCTCTGGGCGTGCCCGATGTTCTGCCGAGCCTGAGCACGGGCGTCGTCAACTCATTCCTCAACTCACCCTACGGCGCCATCGCGCTCCAATGGCACACCAAGGCCAAGTACGTCACCGATCTGAAGCTGGCCGTGACCATCGGCGGCACGGTGATGAGCGACAAGGCGTGGAACAAGCTGACCGACAAGCAGAAGGCCATCGTGCGCGAGGTCTCCGCCAAACACCACAAGGAGCTGCTGGTCAAGATCCGCAAGGCCAACAACTCTTCGAAGAAGAAGCTCGTCACCAAGCACGGCTACACCCCAGTGACGGTCGAGAACTTCGCCGAGTGGGACCAGGTCGCCAAGACGGCGCGCAAGAACCTGACCGGCAAGCTCTTCCCCGCTGACCTCGTCAAAGAGGTCGAGAAGCACCTCGCGGACTACCGCAAGTAGCCGCTTGCTCGCCTCGAACCGCGATGCTGCCCGCTCCATCGGCGGGCCCGACGGCGCCCGCCGCGTGTCGCCCCAATGACCTCAGAATCACAACTCGAGCTGGCCGCACAGGCGCTGCGCGGTGGACGAATCGTCGTCCTGGCAGGCGCTGGGCTGCTCGCGGCCACGGGCCTTGCGCCCCCCGAGCGCCGCGGCGGCTTGTGGGACCAGTACGACGTGGTGAAGTGCGCCACGCCCCAAGGGCTGTCTCGCCACCCGGAGCTGGCCTGGACCGCGTTTGCCGCCTGGCTGGATCAAGTGCGCAGCACCGCCCGACAGGCAGGGGGGCCGTCCGCAGCGCACCGCGCCCTGGCACAGCTCGACGCTCTCGGGAAGCTGCGGGGTGTGGTGACGAGCACCACCGATGGTCTTGTTCGCAGCAGCGGGGTCCAGCGTGTCGCCGAGCTGTTTGGCGCCATCGACCGCCTCCGCTGTACCGAATGCAGGCAGCGGCAGGACGCACCCGAGGCCTTCGACGGCCCTCCCGCCTGTGTCCATTGCGGCGCGCCCACGCGCCCTGATCTCGTGCTGTTCGGCGAGGAGATGCCACGGGAGCCGCGAGAGCGGACGGCAGGCTGGGTCTACGGGGGCGGCGGGCTTCTCGTCCTTGGCGCGGATTTGACCCGGCCCCCGATTCATCGCATTCCAGAAGAGATGATGCAGGAGGGCGGGCGTACCGTGGCCCTGGGCGAGGTGGAGTCCGCGGCCGTAAGCCGTGTGCGCGGCATCCACATCGCCGGAGACCTCAACCTCCTGCTCCCCGACCTCGTGAGCCGATTGTCGTGACCCAGAAGTCCGTCCTCATCATTGACGCCGACGACGCGCAGACCGCCCAGGTCGAGCGCGTCCTGCTCGCGTCCGGGGTCCAGGTGACCACCAGCAAGACGGCCCAGGAAGGACTCGGGCACGCCCAGCACCACCCGCCGGACCTCGTGGTAATTTCCACAGAGATGCCCGACATGAGCGGGTTCGGGGTCTGCAAGCGGCTGCGGCGCACGCCGGGCCTCGAGCGGGTTCCGGTCATCCTGATGACCGGCGAAGTCGGTCGTGAGGAGCTGGAACAACACAGCAAGTTCCGGAGCGCGGCAGACGCCTACCTGATGAAGCCGTTTAGCGGTTTTGAGTTCTGGCGCCGCGCCAAGGAACTATTGCATCGGGACATGAGTGTTCCACCCATGCCACCCCGACGAACCATCACCGGTGGCATTGGACCGCTCGTCTTGATCATCGACCCGGACACGGAGGGCGTCGCGCGGCTGCGCGACGTGCTGCGCGGACGAAGCTGCCAGGGGATGGTCGCCACCGACGGAGAGCAAGGGATCAAGATGTGCGAGCAGAGACGACCAGACCTGATCATCGCGTCGCTGGAGCTCGGCGAGGAGAGCGGGTTTGGTGTCTGCAAGAAGCTGCGCCGTCACCCAACCCTTGGCAACGTGCCGCTGTTCCTGGTCTCCCGCGATGCGACCTGGGACACATTCGAGAAGCACAAGCGACTGAGAAGCCGCGCCGACGCCTACTTTCGAAAGCCGTTCGAAGTGCACAAATTCTGGGTCGAAGTGGAGCGTTTCCTCCCCATCTTCGTGCCGGAGCCCGCAGACGGCCCGGTGTCGTTGGGGTGACACCAAGCCCGCCATCTGCTACCCCCTGAGCGACATGAAGAGTCTCCTCAGCATCCTGGTTTTGTGTCTCGGCATGGTCTTCGGCCCTGGTACCGCCGCGGCCCAGTCCAGTACGGACGGCTGGGTCCGGGTGTACACCACGCCGGACGCCTCGGTGACCATCGACGGCAAGCCCTACCCCCGCCGGTCGGAGTACGGCATGCGTGTCAGCTCCAACGAGCGCCACCAGATCGCCGTCCGCCAGGGGGAAAAAGAGAAGACCTACACGATCGTCGTACGCAAAGGAGAGATGCGGACGATGCTCGTTGACCTGACCGGCTACCAGTCCACGCCGAGCGTCTCGGCCGGCCCCGCCGCCAAGTACACGCCTCCTCCCAAGAAGGACGAGGAAGAGGACGACGCGACCACCGGAAAGCTCACGGTCTACTCCAAGCCAAAGGGCGAAGTCTTCGTGGATGGGAACGCGCTCGGCGCCACGACACCCATGATCAATCGCGAGGTCGAGCTCGGCCGCCACGAGGTCCAGGTCAAGTGGGAGAGCGGCGACATGAGCGAGGTCAAGACCATCCGCATCCGGAAGGGCTCCAAGCTCAAGCTCTTCTTCCGGGACCGGAACAACAAGATCAAATGATCCCATGAGATTCGACGCCCAGACCCTCGCCGCCCGTCGGGCGCGCCTCTATGAGCAGCTCGGCGATGGCGCGGTGATGATCCTCCGCGCTGGCGCGCCCAAGATGCGCAGCCACGACACCGACTATCGGTTCCGCGCCCACAGCGACATGGTCTACCTGACTGGCTTTGAGGAGCCGGACGCTGTGGCTGTGTTCGCGCCGGGACGCAGCGCAGAGCAGGGTGGCCCGTTCACGCTCTTTGTCCGCCCGAGGGACCCCAAGAAGGAGCAGTGGGACGGTCGGCGGGCGGGCGCCGAGGGGGCCGTCGACCTCTACGGAGCGGACCGCGGCTACGACCTGGCCCAGCTGGACGAGGAGCTCCCGAAGCTGCTCGAGGGCGCCTCGGAGCTGCACATCGAGTTGGGCCGCGACAGCGCCTTCGATGCGAAGCTCCACTGCCTCCTCGCAGGCCTCCGACGGCGGCGGGGCAAGCCGCCTGCGAACCCGTCCGTGCTGCGAGATCCCAGAGACCTGATCCAGGCCATGCGGCTGGTGAAGTCCGACGACGAGATCGCCTGGCTGCGGCGCGCAAGTGAGATCTCGGCGGAGGCCCACACCGCCGCCATGCGCGCCTGCCGACCCGGCATGCACGAGTACGAACTCCAGGCCCTGATTGAGTACATCTTCGCGCGGCGCGGCGCGACCGCGCCGTCGTACAACACCATCGTCGGTGCCGGCGCCAACGCGACGATCCTGCACTACATCGAGAACCGGGACCCCATCGCCGATGGAGACATCGTCCTGATCGACGCGGGCTGCGAGTTCAACTTCTACGCCGGCGACATCACCCGAAGCTTCCCGGCGAACGGCAAATTCACCCCCGCCCAGCGCGACCTCTACCAGGCGGTCCTGGACGCGGAGATCATGGGCATTGGGATGTGCACGGCGGACAACAGCTGGTTGGACGTGCACGAGGCCACCGTACGCAGCCTCACGCAGGCCATGGTGGACATGGGGCTGCTCAGCGGCACCCTGGACGAGCTGATCGAGACCAAGGCGTACGAGAAGTACTATATGCACAAGACCGGTCATTGGATCGGCATCGACGTGCACGATCCGAACCCGTACTACGCCGGGGGGCACGCCGCGAAGATTCCCAACGGAGCGGTCCAGACCATCGAACCTGGCCTGTACATTCCGGCAGACGACGAGAGCGCACCGGCGGAGCTGCGCGGGATCGGAATCCGCATCGAGGACGACGTGCTGGCCACCGCGGCCGGTCCCGAGGTGCTGACCAAGGCCTGCCCGAAGGCGGTGTCGGAGATCGAAGCGCTCGTGGGCTCCGGATACACCCTCACTCTCCCCTGACCCTCGCGACTGCTGCCTGCTAGAGCTCTGCTAGAGCAGCCCCAACATCTTCTTGATGTCGTCCGGCAGGCCGTCAAAGCGGCCGTCGGCCTCCGGCGCGGCCGCCGCTGCGGGTTTTGGCGTGGGACGGGCCTCCCCTTCCGACGCGTCGAACCCAGCGCTGGCCGGCTTGGACACCACCTTCTTCTCGGCGTCGGGCTCGGCAAAACG
>CALBXO010000404.1 GCA_937890335.1 uncultured Pseudomonadota bacterium
ACCCCAAGAAGCCAGATTGAGTGGTCCGCCACGCCGAGAACGTCGCCGAAGAGCACGCAGTTCAGGTCCAGGTGGGCGTCGCCCGCCCACGCGCTGAGCATGATGATGCCGAGCGCAAACAGCGCCGTGAACACGATGCCAATCGCCGCGTCGCTCTTGGTTCGGCTGCCTCGCTCGATGGCCTGCACAAGGAACGTGGTCACCAGCGCGGCGAAGGTCGCGCCAATCAGGACAGCCACGGTATCGGACCGGCCTGTGAGCAGGTATGCGCCGACGACGCCGGGGAGGGCGACGTGGGCCAGGGCGTCGCTGAGCAGAGACATCCGCCGCAGGTAGAGGAAACACCCCAACAGGGCACACGGCACGGCCACCAGCGCGGCGGTCAGCATCCCGCGCCACATCCAATCGCCGATGGTCCACGGCTCCACAAACAGCTCGTAGAGACTCACGCGGCCTCCGCGGCACGCCGCGCGCGCTCGTGCAGCCGCCTGCGAACCAGTCCGCGCCTCCCGAAGAGAAACGCGATTGCGAAGCCGACCGACCCGACCACGACCATGGACGGGCCCGACGAGAATCCGGCGAAGAGGTAGGAGAGCAGGGCGCCAAACAAGCCGCTGAGCGCGCCAATTGCGGAGCTCAGGACCAGCATCCAGTGAAACCGGTCGGTCAGGAGGTAGGCGGTCGAAGCCGGCGTGATGATCATCGCGGCCACCAGCACAACACCCACCGACTGGATGCTCGCGACGATGCTCAGCGCGACAAGCGCCATCAGC
This sequence comes from uncultured Pseudomonadota bacterium, assembly GCA_937890335.1. Classification (GTDB taxonomy): domain Bacteria; phylum Myxococcota_A; class Bradymonadia; order Bradymonadales; genus CALBXO01. The sequence continues at coordinate 774 of CALBXO010000404.1, forward strand.
CCGTAGTGCAATGCCTGGGAGGGAATCCCCATGGTGGTAGCCTGGACGCCGTCAAACGTGGACGCCATCAGCGGTCGGTACAACAGGGTGACCGCCGCACAGGACACCACGAAGAGTCCACCGAGTAGCGCGACCTCCTCGGGCCGGATGGCCGCGGCGTTTCCAAACAGGAAATCCTGGAGCCCGCTCTTGGCAGCGTTGGGGCTGGTCTGGATGTAGCTGAGCAGCACAATTCCGAGGCCAAAAAAGCCCGCCAGAACCAGTCCGAGAGCCGCATCGGGGCGCGTTCGGCTGTTGCGGGTGATGTAGCCCACGGTGACCGCGGCAAGCAGCGCGGTTCCGGCTGCGCCGGCCACGATGGGTCCCAGGAGCTTGGCTTGCACGATCAGGAAGGCGATGCCGACGCCGGGAAGGGCGGCGTGGCCAAGGGCGTCTCCCATCATGCTCAGGCGGCGAAGGACCATGAAGGTTCCGAGCAGGCCGCAGAGCATCCCGACCAGCATGGAACCGCTGACGGTGTAGAGGAGGAACTCGTATTTGAACGTGAAGAACTCGACCAGGCGGTCGCCAGTGGTCGAGTCCATGTCGGTCAGGCCGCGATCAGAATCTTGTCGCCGTACTCGCCGTCGATCACCGCAAGCCGGCCACCGTAGGTTTGTGCAAGCAGCGCCGGCGTGAACACCTCGTCCGTGGGGCCGTGGGCCACAATGGATTTGTTGAGCAGCACCAGCTCATCAAAGTAGGCGCGCGCCGTCTGCAGGTCATGGTTGACCACGATCACGGTCTTGCCCTCGTCACGCATGTCGCGCAGGAGACCCACGATGGCTTCCTCGGTGGCGGCGTCTACCCCGACAAACGGCTCGTCCATGAAGATCAGCTCGCCGTCCTGCGCCAGGGCCCGCGCGAGGAATACGCGCTGCTGCTGTCCGCCGGACAATTCGGAGATCTGACGGTCCGCGAGATCGGCGATCCCAATCTGGTCCAGGGCGCGCCGCGCGATGACCCGGTCCTGGTTGCGCAACCGTCCGAGGAGCCCGAGGCGCCCGTAGCGGCCCATCAGCACCACATCTTCCACCGTCACCGGGAAATCCCAGTCCACGGAGCTGCGCTGGGGCACGTACACGACGCGGTGGCGGACCGCGCTCAGAGGCTTGCCGAAGAAGCGGACGTCGCCGCCGTCGGGCCTGTGCAGCCCGAGGATGCCTTTGATCAGGGTCGACTTTCCGGCGCCGTTGGGACCGAGCACGCCAACGATACGACCTGCGGCCACATGCAAGTGGGCCCGCGTCACGACGGCGTCGCGGTCGTAGCTCAGAGTCAGGTTCTGTACATCGAGAGCGTTCACAGCTTCTCCTTGTCCACGGGCGCAGCGGCGGTCTTCCCACCGAGCGCGTCCACAACCTGCGTCACATTGGCGCGGATCATTCCCACATAAGTCCCCGCGGGACCGTCTTTGCCGCCCAGCGAGTCCGAGAAGAGAGTGCCGCCAACTTTGGCGCCTGTCTCTCGGCTCACCTGCTCGATCAGCTTCGGGTTCACGCTCGTCTCGACAAAGATGGCCGGGACCTCGTGCGAACGGACCGTCTCCACCACGCGCGCCAGGTCTTGCGCGCCCGCTTCCGATTGGGTGCTGAGGCCCTGAATTGCGATGACATCAAACCCGTACGCCTTGCCGAAGTACTGGAAGGCGTCGTGACTCGTGACCAGGGTGCGGCGGTTCTTGGGCAACGATGCGACGCGCTCTTTGACCCAGACATCCAGCGCATCGAGCTCCGCGAGATAGGCGGTCGCGCGGCTGCGGTAGCCGTCGGCGTGCGCGGGGTCCATGGCGACCAGGGCGTCGCGCGTATTGGCGGCGGCGGTCTTCCACAGTCCGACATCGTGCCAGAAGTGGGGGTCGGGGTAGTTGGTCTTGAGCGGATCCTTGAGGGCGGCGACTCCATCTCCCACGACGGCCACTTTGGCGTCTCCGCCGGCGTTGCGCACCAGGTCGTCAATCCAGCCTTCCAGCTTCAGGCCGTTCGTCAGCACGAGGTCGGCTTTGGCGATGCTGCGAGCGTCGCCGGGCGTGGGCTGGTAGAGGTGGGGATCGCCCCCCGGACGCATGATGCCAGTGACTTCGATGTCGTCGCCGCCAATCTGTCGGGCGAGGTCCTCGATCATTGTGGTGGTGGCAACGACCCGCTTGCGCCCGTCCTTCTCGGATCCGTCGCCGCTCGGCTTGCACGCGGTTGCCGCCGCGACGGCGACGGCGACCAGGGCCATGAGGGTCAGTTTTGAATGCAACATCATCGGGGGCACCGGGGCGAACTCTTCTATCAGTCCCGGGCAATCTAACGATTCCGTGTGGGCAAATCAAGGTTTAGGTGCGCAAAACTTTTGAATCCACCCCGACGTCGGGGGTCCAGAGGCCATGAGGCCCTAGGGGCGCCGAGTTGCATTTTGGGTGCGAGACACGGGCGAAAGCCCGTGATATTGTCCGCGACATGGCAGGAGTCGAGCTCAGAACCTTTTGTTACATCGACGTGCTGCAACCTCAGACCACCGGCTTTCTACAGACGGTGGCGCCGGGGTATCAGCCGTTGGAAGGCCAGGCCTCTCTCTATGTAGAGGTGGCGCCGGGCATGGCGATCAACACGGTGACCGACACCTGTCTGAAGCAGACGACGGTGACGCCCGGGTTCATGATCGTCGAGCGGTCGTACGGCATGCTGGAGGTCCACGACTTTGACCAGGGTCAGGTCCGCAACGCCGGCGATGCCATCCTCGATTATTTCGGGATCAAGGAGACAGACCGCCTCAAGCCTGCGGTGCTCACAAGTGAGATCATCGTAGGCCTCGAAGGGCACCAGGCGATGCTCATCAACCGCATGCGGCACGGGGACCTCATCACGGAGAACCAGACGTTGTACGTGCTGGAGTGTCACCCGGCGGGCTACGCGGCGATCGCCTGTAACGAGGCGGAGAAAGCGGCCAACATCAACGTCCTCGAGATGGTGGCCATGGGCGCCTACGGGCGACTGTATCTTGGTGGCGACACGGCAAACCTGGAGGAGGCAGCCAAGGCTTGCCTCCACGCGCTGGCTTCCATCGAGGGGCGCGAGAACAACATCGTCTCCGAGTAGCCCGCGTCCGCGCCCACAGCGGCGACCGACCCTCGTTCAAGAGGTCTACAGCCCGTCCATCAGCGCCAACTCGCTGCGCGCCTCCGCGTGGTGTGAGTCCAGCTCCAGCACACGGCGGTAGAATTGGGCAGCCTCGCCCAGGCGTCCGCGCCAGCGCGACATCTCAGCCTGTTTCATCAACAGCGCTACGACGGCGGTCACGACTTCGGCAGGGATGGTCTCTGCTCGGTACCGGATGCGGTCTTCGCGGAGCGCGAGGGCGCTCCAGGCCCGATCGATGCCCGCGAGAATCGTGTTCGCGTCGTCCGCAAACTGCTCGCGCATTGCGTCCGGGAAGGCGGAGATGTCGAACGCCCGGCGCTGTTGTGTGTACGTGCGCTCAAGTTCGCTCTGGCTGGCAGCCCAGTGAACGCCGAGCGCCTCAAAGTGGTCTGGGCTTGAGGCCTGGGCTGCGCGCCGCGCGATGAGGTTGAGCCGGCTCACGCTGGTGGTGTGGGATTCCGGATCATCCCGAAAGCGAAGCGCACCGACTTGCTCCAGGGCCAATGCCAGAACGGTCGTACCGGTGCGTGATAGATTGGACAGGGACATCACCTCCCAGAGTCGCCGCGGGGGCGTCAGCGCGGCATCGGCGAAGGCGCGCTCGGGCGGGCTCAACCCGAGTGTCGACAGCGAGAACGGCGGCGGCTGAACCAGCACCGGGAACCGCTTCCAATGCACCTCTCTGCGTTCGTGGAGCCACCGGCTGCCGCGGGCGCGGATGCCTCCGACGACGCGTGGCCACGCAAGATCAGCCACACTGGGTCCGGCCCCTGCAGCCAGGGGGTAGGGCTCGTGAGACAGGGGGACGAGGTGGAAGGAACCTTCGGTCAACTCCAGCGCATCACAAAGGATGGTCTTGGTCCTCGCGGCGCGGGCGCGTGCGAGCGACTGCGCGGGAATCGCCCCCATCTCCTCCAGGACAGACCCGATCTCCCGGTCTTCGCTGCGCGACCGGGTCCGCGCCGTCTGGAGTGTGTCAGGGGTCACCATTCCCGCGGCAAAAAGGCGATCGCCGAGCTTGTAGCCGTTGGCAGGCAGGATGTGGGCGTCGGCAACGCGGCCGTCGGCCAGAAGGAAAAACCAGGATGCGGTAGCGCTCGTCACGGTGGCCAGGCCCAGGCCGCGCCGGCCCGCCGCCTCGATCAGGCACGCCGCGCTGCTGCGCGACTCGAGATTGCCGCGGCTGGTAGGCTGCCGCGTGCTCAGGGCGGCGAGGATTCGGGCGCGCTCCAACCCCCGCGGGAGCTCGTTTGACCTCGCCTCGCGCGAGAGGATGATCTCGTCGGTGACACCGTCGCTCGGGTCGAAGAAGGTTGCCGTCGTCGGCTCCTCTTCCTCGGTGACTGGCCCGCGCCCGATCGGGTGGTGCTGGCCTGTGGTGGGGTTGGTCTCAAGGGGGGCGTAGACGGGCAGGGGCCCGGTGCGCGCTCCAGTGCGCCGGGGCCCCGAGCGCGGAATGGCCCGGTGTTCGCCCGTATTGGTCAATGGGCGGACGCCAAACTGGCTCAGCAACCCGTCCCACCTCGCCCAGACTGCCTCGTTGGACTGGTCGAACTCCAGGCCAGCAGATCCGGCGTAGCGGTAGACGACCCGTCCGGGCAGCAGCACCTCGGCGTCGTCAATGTGGAGATGAACTTCGACCCGTGCTCCCATGGGCAGATCGCCCTGGAACGCAACGGTGACGACGCGCCGCGCCCGCAACACCCTGTCGAGGTGTCGGAACGACTCGACGTCGGGGATGCGGATGCGAACACGCGGCTGACCGTCCAGAATATCGCCAATCGCGACAAGGACATCGTCCCCGCCGCGGTCGTCTGGTGGCAATCCGCTCACGTTGCTCCTGCTGGCCTGCGTGAGCGAACGGGTCAGCGATGTGACGCATTCCCCAATCGTTGGGCGCAGGCCCTATTTCCCGGATATTCTCAGGGTAGACAGGTTCGCGCGGGCGAGTCAACGCCGTTTCAATACCATCTCGATCGACCGGGCGCCGAAACCCAGCCGCGCGTAGAAACCCTGTGCGTCCCGAGTTCCCAAATGGACCTCGGCACAGTCGCGAACGCGGGGGTGATCCAGGAGCAGCGCCATCACCCTGGATCCCAAACCCTGGTGCCGCCGGTCCGAATCGACGCAGACGTCGTAGATCCAGGCCCGCTTCCGATCGTCCGAGACAGCACGGGCGATTGCGATGAGCTCACCAGATTCTACGCAGCGCGCCCCAACCACCGCCGAAGACGCGGCGACGGCGGCCCGAATGCCGCCGGCGTCAAACCTGCCTCGGTTCCAGTAGGTCGGCAGGAGCATACGGGCGGCCGCGTCCAGGTCCGCCTCCGCACGCACGTCAGGGACCAATCGACTTCTCGGCGCAGTCAGAAACCGCGGCACCGCCTCGGCTGGATGTGCGTCCAGCAGACGCTCGATGGCCGACAGGTCGCGCGGGGAGCCGCGGCGCCACAGTTGCGTCACGATCTGCGCGATCTGACAGGGGGTTCGGTTCTGTCCCAGCTTGGACTTCGCCGTGATGCGCTCGAGGGACACCCGCGTCACAAGCAACCGACGGATCGCCTCGTCGTACAGCGGGTGGTCATGACGAATAGGCGTAAAACCGCCCTCCGGCTGGTACCGGTCCATCAGAGCCTGGAGGACGGATGCCGCTTCGAGCGGGTCACTGACAGTCTCCGTAGTCCCGTGGACCTGGACGGATTCGTAGTAGGTAGTCGCTGGACATGCCCGCTCGGGGTCGATCCAATGACTCGGGATGTCCGCCACCATCTCCATGGCGCAGATCACCACCGGATGTCCGGTACAGCGGGCTTTCTCGCCCCCCGGTGACCCGTGCCAATACAGGCAGTCGCCCAGGAGGACGCCATGAACCGTCTTGAGCACAGGCATCCCGCCGTCGCTGACCGTCGCCAGGTGGATGTGGTCCGCCCGATTCAGGAGTTCGCGCCCGCGGGCAGGAGATGCATGGTAGATTTTCTTGCGCATTGTGCCTCCGTTGCGTGCCTACTTTGCGCCTTGGGTGGTATGCTTGGGAGGTCCATTTACGTAAATATGAGAGGTCCGGTATGGACATCACGCTTGATCCCGCGGCCCGCGCGCACTTGGGCCTGCAGCTGGCGGACGCGATTGTCTCCCACATCCGAGGGGGCGCCCTCCGGGCGGGGGACCGGCTCCCCGGACAGCGCACTCTGGCCGCATCGTTGGGCGTGTCGCGCACCACGGTCGTCCGCGCCTACGAAGAGCTCGAGGCGCAAGGGTGGACCACGGGTCGAGAGGGCGCCGGCACCTTTGTGGCCCAGGAAATGGAGCTGCGGACCGGTCCAGTTTCCAGCGGCGCCATGCCAGCGCAACCAGCCTTCGACGTGCTCCGACCCGGGGCCACCGCGCTCTCACGTGGAGTGCCCGACGGCGCCATCGTCGCGAACCTCGCGGGCGGTATGCCGGATCTGCGCACCATCCCGGTGGAAGAGATCAGCCGGGCCTGGCGCCGTGCGGTCCGGCGAGACGGGCAGTCACTGCTGGGCTACGGGCCGCCGGCGGGGCATCCGGCCCTCAGGGAGGCGATCGCCACGCTGCTGCGACAGTCGCGCGGGCTGCGGTGTGGCGCGTCCGAGGTGCTGGTGGCGAGGGGCGCGCAGATGTGTGCGTACCTTGCGGTCAGGGCGCTGGTGCAGCCCGGCGACGTCGTAGCCGTCGAGGCGTACGGGTACGAGGCCATCTGGGCGGTCCTTCGGATTTGTGGTGCCCACATCGTGCCCATTCCCGTCGACGACGACGGTATGGACGTGGATGCGCTGGCCGCCCTCTGCGAACAGCGGCGCGTGCGCGCTGTCTACGTCACGCCGCACCACCAGTTTCCCACGATGGTGGTGATGTCCGCGGCGCGCCGTATCCGGCTGTTGAACCTGGCTCGACAGCACCGCTTTGCGATTTTGGAGGATGACTACGACCACGAGTTCCACTACGAGGGCAGGCCCGTCGCACCGCTGGCGAGCACCGATACGGCCGGCAATGTGGTGTACATCGGGAGTCTCTCCAAGGTCCTGGCTCCGGGGCTTCGGACCGGCTACGTGGCGGCGCCGGCGGGTTTCATCCAGACTCTGTCCGAGCTCCGCACCTTGGTGGACCGCCAGGGCGATCTTCCGATGGAAGCGGCGCTCGCGGAGCTTCTGGACGACGGCTCCGTGCAGCGCCATGTACGGCGTGCACGGCGTATCTACCGAGGTCGGCGCGCGCTGTTCCTGGATCTTCTGCGGGACAAGCTCTCCGATGAACTGAGGTTCGCCGTTCCCGCGGGGGGATTGTCTGTCTGGGCCTGGACGACGCTCGACGCACGGGCGTGGGAAGCGCGCGCGCGCGGTCGAGGGGTGTGGGTCCACGCTGGCTGGCGGTTTGCGCAGCCGGGCGCGGCCACGGGGGCGATGAGGTTGGGCTTTGCTGCTGCGAACGAGGAGGAGATCGTCGCTGGAGTTAAGCTGTTGGCGGACGCGCGGCCCTGACTCGGAGCGAGACAGTCCGCACAACGTGTCGTCGGCCCGCGTGGGGACGGACTGCCGCCGGCAGCGGGCAGGGTCAGGGGAGCTGCTCTGGCGGGCGAAACTGCGGCGGGTCGGTCTCCCAGTCGCAGTCGTTGCGGCTCATGCAGAGGTCGGTGGGGACCTCGCGCGCGTTGGTCCGGAACCAGCGGCCCAGCTGGTTGAACATGAACGAGCCGACGTCGAAGGTCTGCGCGCTGGCGCAGTCGCAGTTCTCGCCTTCCGGGCACGCCCGACGGCAGTTCTTGATGGCCTCGTCCGGCAGACCGCCCGGGAAGGCGAAGCCGTGCTCGCCCTGCGGTACGGGGTACGGGAAGATGGCGCCCGAGATGCCGCCGCGGTCGCGGCCGTCGAGGGTCTTGTCGCTCCAAAGGTGCGCCGGCGGGTCCAGGCGCGGGATCTCAGCGCCCCAGAGGTCGGTCCCCTGGCTGAAGTTCTCGATGTCCATGTGAACCGGGCCGTAGACCTCGCTGTTGAACCGCCCGAGCGTGTGCACCGCCTCAATCGTATAGGTGTCCAACAACATCTGGTTCTGTGTCTTCCCAAACCGGGGGTCCACGTTGAGGTAGTCGATGAATCCCGCCGCGCGCCCAAACGTCGCGCCGGTGCCGGCGGGGACGTTCATATCTCCGTAGGTGGTGATCAACATCGCGTGGGTGTACGTGCTCTGCCTCATGTTGGGGTAGACCAGCGGCTCGTCCGTGAAGTGCCTGGCGTAGACCGCAGGGTCTGCCCCGTCGAGCACCACCTGTCCGATGTTAAGGAAGCGGCGCAGCTCCGGGTTGTTGCGGCGCAGCGCCAGCCCCTCGGCCAACGCGATCAGCGGGCTCCCCTCGGTCACGATCTCGCCTTCGAATTCTCCTTCCACGGAGAACTGGTCCACGATGGCGTACGGCTGCGCGCCTTCCACCAGGCCGCACTCGGTATTGCCAAGCTCGAGCGCGCCGCCGCGGTAGAAACTCAGCACCAACCTGTCGCCCTTGTCCGAGGCCGCGGCGATGCGGAACGTGCCTTGTTGGCTCACATAGCCACATCCGATCTCGCCGTTCTCGCTGTTCACCACCCGCACCGTATCCCCGGCGCGCACGGCTTCGACGAAGCCAACCTGCAGACGGGCGTCGTCGTTGGTCGTGGTCACGAGCGTGTGCACGGACGTCCTGCCGTCCTCGCTCGGCTGCCCAATCAGAAGCGGGCCCATGACGCGGAGGATGATGGCCTCGCGGACGCCGCCTTGGATGGAGCGCAATCCGACGTCTGTCAGACCGCCACCGCCGGCGATGGGCGCCACGGCGAAGACGTGGGGTTCCACGCCGCCGAGCAGGCCCGACATGATGCCGCCCAACGACCCTCCGGTGGCGCCGATGGTCGAGTCGGCTCCGATGTCCACCTTGCCGTCGGCGTCAAAGTCGCCCGCAATCTCGTTGTTTCCGTCACCGTCGAGGTCAAATGCCCACTCGCGCTGACCGTCCCAGCCCTTGATGATTCGGATCAACTGCACGTAGTCGAGCAAGGATTGGCGGACCACGTCGCGGGTGTGGAAGAGGTAGGCAGTCCAGAAGTCAGCCCCTGAATCGACCTTCCCGTCGTTGTCCTGGTCAAACGCGCGGCCCTTGGAGATGGCCTCGAAGAAGGGCGCCACCCCGTAGGGCTCCAGGACCAGATTGGCGAGGTTGGCCTCAGCGTCTGTGAGCTCGAGGCCGTGGCTTACGTTGTCAATCGCCAACACCGCGAAGCCGTGCCGCGCGAGGTAGCCGTTGAACAACAGGGCCTCCATCCGGTTCGAGGCGTAGCCGTGGCCAAGTACGATGATGGGTGCTGGCTTGCCCTCACCGCGGGCCGAGATCTCTTTGCGGGGGACCGTGAGCCAGAAGAAGACTTCTTCCGTCCGTGGCTCCACGGGCTTGGACGCCAGGTCTGCTGGCCAGGCCTGCTCGTCGAGAGGCAATGGGTTTCCGTCCCCATCCATACGCTCAAACAATTGTGGCGATTTGAAGGAGCCGACGACGTGGTAGTCGATGTAGTGCTGGGCGTCGAAGATCTCTTTGTACGTTCGCGAGTCGGTGCCCACGTCGAAGAACTGGGTGCCGATGAGCTGGAGCGGGGTGGCGAAGTCCTCGGTCGGCATCACGTGCACGTTGGTGGCGTGGGGGATGACCTCGGGGTTGCGCAACGGCAGGATACTGGCGAGCTCCGCTGGGTACTCCTCCCCGAGATGTTTCTGGACGCCGTGGCCGTAGAGGCCCTCGCGCACGGCGACAAAGTCGGACTCGATGGTCTGCGTGCTGAAGGTGAACGCGAACGCGATGTCGTTCATGTGGAGCCCCTCGGGCAGCACGCCCTCAAGACGCGAGAGCGCGTCGGTCTGCGCCGTGTGGTTGACCCATTTGTAGGGTGAACCCACGGGCTTGCCCGCGGCGTCCTTGAGCCGGCGGGTCACGACCACGGCGTAGGTCGTACGCTCGCGCAGGGGTTTCATGGGCCGAACGATGAGCGTGTGACTCTCCGCCTCGTAGAACGTCATCAGTGCGTCCGCGCGCCCCGCGAGGTCGTCGCGCGCGGGGTTGTGCCCCGGCTTGTAGTTGGGCTTGTCGAGGACGCCATCGGCATCCGTGTCCTCGCCTGGGTCCAACACGCCGTTGCCGTTGAGGTCCTCATCGGCCTCTTCAAAGAACAGTGAGTTGGTCCATCCGCGGGGGTCGTGCTCCCAGTACTCGTGCTTCTCGAGGACGACGGGGTAGTTGCCGTTGCCGACATCGAGGTGCTGCAGTTTGCCGAAGTCCTTGCTGTCAGGGTCGATGTCGATCAGGTAGACCACGTCGTCGGTCGTGTCGAAGTTGCCCGGGTGGGCGGCCATGATGGACTCGGGGTCCAGGGGGCCGGAGAACGGGATGGAGATGGGTTGGAAGACCCCCCAGCCGTCGAGCTTGTCGATGAGCGTTCGGACGCGCTGCTCCAACACCGTGGGCGCAATCATCGACGCGTTGACCCTGCGACCCGTGGGCGAATCCGGGTCATGCCGGGTCGCCAGGTCATTGGGCAGTGGCAGGTTGGGAAGGGGGCGGTGGAAGAAGTCCATCTCGACGACGGTGTCGGCGGGCTGGGCCTCCGCGATCCCCTCAGGCTGACCGCCGAGGCAGCCGGTGGCAGCCAGCGGCGCAACGAGGAGGATGGGAAGGATTCGTCGTGTCATCTCGAGCCTCCTCAGAACTTGAAGTTCACCAGCGCACGGCTGACGGTCACGGGATCGATGGTAGCGCCAGCGGCGTCAGCCAGCGCTTTGCCTGGCAGGAGGACACCGCCTTCCACAGCCAGGTTCAGCTCGGTGCCCCACATGATGCGACGGTATCGGATTCCGCCATCGAACTCGGTACCAAGGTAGCTGCCGTCGCCGCCGTTGAGGGCATTGCGAGGCTCGCCGCCGCTGTTGACGCGCGTGTTGAACGGGTCGACCACCGCGCGGGGTGAGGCCAGGAAGAGAGGCCCTCCGTAGATCTCGAGGCCCCAACCGGGCCGGTAGAATGCGCGGGGAAAGAACGCCAGGGTGTTCGTGATGCCGCCGCGGGTGGGCAGACGGTTGAGATCGGCGCTCGGGACACCCACCAGGTTCGGGTCCGACGCCGTGATCGGGGCGCGGGCGGTCTGTGCCGCGAGCAGGTAGCGGTGGGCGACAAGGCCCAGCGGGTAGTTGCTGTCCGCGCGGAAGGCGTTCTGCTCGCCGTCGTCCAGGTTGTCATCACCGGACGCAAAGAGTCCGTCGATGACAAAGCCATATCGTCCCCAATCGACGCCGAGCCGGAGTGCGGCGCCCACCTGCAGCAGGTCGTGCTCGGGAAACTCCGTGGAGGGGCCGAGCGTCGTGGTGCCACCGATGACGGCAATCTCGGTGTCGAACGTGATCTTGGTGCCGTCGTCCAATGACCGCGCGTAGCCCATCTCCACGTCGAAGGCATTGGCGCGGATCGCGCCGCCGCCGTCGGTCGTCTGGTTGCGCGACGCAAAGTAGACGCCAGCGTGGTACGGGGTTCCGAATCCGTACATGAGTGAGACGACGCCCTGGATGGCCTTGTCATCTTCGATCAGCACGTCGTCGCCAAGAACCCGGTCCGCCCCGACGCCGAACGCAATCTTGCGCTCGCCCAGCGGTCCGAGGAGCAGCAAGCCGCGCAGCACGCGATCCCCCCCGCGGGGATCGGTGAACAGGGCCGAGCCCGGGCTCCATCCGTGGGCGCCGTCGTTGGCCAGCAGTCCCATGCCCCAGTGGCTCATGGTCGCGCCACCGATGATGTGGACGTTGGGGCCAAAGTCGAGCTGGAGGCTGGCCCGGCGAAGCTGCGCCTCGGCCTTGTCGTCGCGCGAGCCGGGGACGAAGACTCCCTCGGTGTCCGATCCGCCGTTGAGCAGGCCGGTGACGACATCGCCCTCGACGCGTGCCACCGCCCGGATGGGTGCCAGCGACAGGTTCGTGTTGAGCTCCGCGCCCAACCGGGCGCGCGTGTCGAAGATTGGGTCGGTAGAGTACTCGGTCCCTTCGGCGTCCACCGCGAAAGGACTGACCGTCTCCACCCGTTGGCTGACCTCGAGCGGGAAGCTCAGGTCCATGCCGCCGAACGACCACGCGAACAACGGCTCGTACGTGGCCGGTGCCTCAGGTGCCGCCGGTAGGTCCGCAGCGACGATTGCCTCGCCGTCGACCCCGGTGGCGTCGTCCATCGTGTCCGCGTCGTCCTGCGCCTGAGCGGGTAGGGCAAGGCCGACACCGAGGACGCAGATCGCCCACAGCAGTGCTCGTTTCATCTTTCCTCCACTAGTCGGGCGCGCATCCTACCAGCGCTGCCGGCTTGGATCGAGAGGTTGTCGCGGGTCGCCTCGCGGATGCGTTCCGTAACGCGAGGCAGGGCGTCGACAAGGTTCCGGGCCAGATAGGTGTGAAGGAAGGTCAGGTAGGCGCCAAAGAGGTAGCTCGTGCCCGGCGGGAACGGGCTCGAAGCGCGTCTTGCGAGAGCCCGAAGGGAGGACGCGTTGGCGTCGTGGCCGGACGCGAACAACGGTGTGATCGCCGGACCCAGATGGGGTGGCATGGTCTCCAGCAGCCACGCCTCCGTGACGCGCTCAGGCGCCGTGACCCCCGCCCCCAAGGCCACCAATTGGCCGATGGTGGCGATGCAGCCGAGCCGGGCTTCGTCCAGCTCGAAGCGCGCCAGGTGATAGAAGCCCCCATCCACGCCCAACGCGTCCCGCATCAGCGCAGCGACGACCGGACCGCGGTCCACGGTTTGCGCCGCCCACTCGGCCAGCTCGAAGAGAAGACGCGCATTGGGTTCGCGGCGGAACGCGACGTGAAGATGGACATTGCCGGCGGTGGCCAGCAGCGCGTGGGCGGTTCGGGCGCCGTGAGGGTGCGTGGCTGTGAGAAGCGCTGCCTCCACCATTGGGACAGCCACCGACCGGAACCGGCGGGTTGCCGCAGCCGCGAGACGGCTGCGACGGGACTCGTTGCCCGTGGTCTCAGGACGGCGCGCGCGGTCGGCCCGCGTCAGTCTCGGGCTCTCCCCGTCGTTCACTCTGGCTGCCCGGACTTCTTCTTCTTGCCCGCAGCCGCCGCGCCGCGGCGCCCGCGGCCTCGGTGGCCCGGTGGCCCTGCGGGTTTCGCTTTGACCTCGGGCTCGATCGGTCGCGGCCGGGTCGCGGCGTCCGCGATCTGCACGAGGTCCCCCGGTTCCAGGCCACCGGTCACCTCCACATGCGTGGTCGAGACTTTGCCGATGCTTATCGGCCGGCGTTCGCCGTTCTCGGAGAGCACAAAGGCCTTGTCGTCCTCCATGGCGACGGCGGCCACCGGGACGAGGATGACGTCCTCAGCCAGGGTCACTTCCAGATCGGCACGCAGCGTCCCGCCGGGGCGCAGACGCGGGTCCGTGTCGCTGAGCTGTAGCTGGACCCGAATCTCTTTGAGGTTTCCCTCGGCGTTCTTTGTTCCGAGTCGCTCGTTTCTCGTCGTCGCGAAGTCATCTTTCACCGTGATTTTTGCTGGAATGGCGCGGTCCGGAGCCGCCGTGGGTCGGACATCGGCGGACATGTCGGCGCGCAGCAGCGCGGCGTCGCGCTGCCGCACCCAGATCTCGGCATCAAACGCGCCCAGGTCGGGAATCTGCAGCAGCTTGTCTCCCGGCCGACACACCGCGCCAGGCGCGACCTTGCCGCGCTGCCAATTGAGCCGCGTGTACGGCGCGTACAGGATGCCGGCCTCTGGGGCGCGGACTTCGGTCTGTTCCAGGTTCTTGCGCGTCTCGTCGAGCTTGCGCTCAGCCGCTTTGACCTTGAGATCCTCGACCTCCAGTGTGGTGGCGCGTTTGCGGGCGAACGCGCCCAGCGCCTGCCTGGCCAGGTCGAGCTCGACATCCGCCTTGGCCACATCGAGCCTATACTTCGCCAGCTCCAGCTTTGAGATGATGCCGACGCCCTCGACGACGAACAGCTTCGCGCGGTCCCGCGCCATCTCCTTGCGTCGCACATCCAGCGTCAGCTCGATGCGCTCCTTGGCGAGGTCTTGTTCGACCCGTGTGTACTGCGCTTTCGCCACGTCCAGTTCAGTCTGGTTCGTGACCAGGTCGTCCTCCATCGGCCCGCGATCGAAGGTCAGCACCACCTGATCCTTCTCCACCTCGGTTCCGTCGGGGAGCACCGACTCGACCGTGAGGTAGAACACGTTCTTGAGCTGGGGTGCGTGGATGTCGATCGTCGTCCGCGCGGTCAGGTCACCGTAGTAGCTCGCGCGGAAGTTCAGGTCCCCTCGCGTCACCGGTACCGTCGGGCCCTGGAGAACCTCGTCTTCGGCACAGCCGGTCGCGCAGAGGAGGGCCAGGAGGATGAGGGGTAGCCTACTCACTGCGCAGTGCCTCAATGGGGTCGATGTTTGACGCGCGCATTGCGGGGACAAACCCAAAAACAACGCCGACGGCGACGGAGATCGCGAAGCTCAGAACCATGGACTCCCACGCGAACGCGAAGGGGATCTCTACGGCCCAGGCGACACCCGCGCCCGCTCCGATGCCCAGGGCGAGCCCTATCAGCCCGCCAACGACGCTGATGATGGTGCTCTCGAATAGAAACTGGTTTCGGATGTCACGGCGCCGGGCCCCAATGGCACGTCGCAGACCGATCTCGGAGATGCGCTCCATGATGTTGGCCAGCATGATGTTCATGATTCCGATGCCGCCTACGATGAGCGAGATGGCGGCAATGGAGATGAGCACAAGGTTCAGCACCGACTGCGCGGCTTCCTTCTGGCGCAGAATCTCCTCCGGCGCGATGATCTCAAAGTCGTCGACCCCTCCATGGAGATCGCGAAGCAATGGGCCAAGTGCGGACTTGAGACGGAGCGTCCCCGCGGTGGACTCCACCTGGACGGAGACCAGATCCACTTCGTTGTAGCCGGGTTCCGGCTCGAGCTCCTGCGCCGCGGTGGAGTAGGGCACCAGGATGGCTGACGCGTAGATTTGTGGGTCAATGGGCAGCTCGCCTGTCCCCAGCTCGTCGCGTCCCGCCAGCACCCCAACCACTTCGAAGAAGGCGTAGTCCAGGCGGAATTGTTGGCCGAGAGGATCACCCTCGAAGGCGTCTGCCGCGAGCTTCGCGCCGATAACTGCGGTGCGGAGACCTTGGGCCTCATCCACGGGTCCCAGGGGTCGCCCTCGCGACACCTCAAGGTTGTGGACGACGAAAATCTCGGGACTGATGGCGAGCAGTTTGATGCTATGGGGCGCCACGGGCAGGTCGGTCACCTCGAGCTGCACCGTGCGGCGGTAGCCCGCGAGCTGCACTTCGGGGATGACCTGCCGAATGGCGTCGACATCCGCGCGGCTGAGTCCTTGGCTGTCGGCGACCACCTCGGTGAGCTCCGCCTCCGGTATCTCCTTGATCTTCACGTGGGCCGTCGCCGCACCGATGGCGTCGATCGTCGCGAGGATCTCCTGTTGCGCGCCTTCGCCAACGGACACCATCGCGACGACGGAGCCGACCCCAAACACGATTCCCAACAAGGTCAGGAACGTGCGCAGTGGGTTCGTGGCGAACTGCGAGAGGCTTCGGCGCAGACTCGTCACTTGCTCTCCCGGACACGCACTTCGACCCCAGCCTTCATGGAGCGCGGCGTCACCGCAAAACGGGCGCGCACCACGTACGCCTTTTCACGCGCGCCTGGCATTTCATTGTCGTCGCGCAGGAAACCCATTTCCTGGGGAAACGAATCGATCTCCGTCACCGTCACGGTTGCCGTCTCGCCGGATGCCGTGTGCTCGGCGACCAGGCTCATACCGGTTTTGACGTCGGCCGCGCGGACCTCCGGGACGTAGAACTCCAGCTGAACTTCCTTGTCGAGCGCCAGGGCGCTGAACTTGTAGCCGGCGGGCATCCCGTCCCCCTTTTGGACCTTCCGCCGCTCACGGCGGGCCCGCGCGTGCCGAAGAACCCCGTCGTGCGGCGCCTTGACCTCGTAGCGCGCCTTGATTTTTTCCAGCCGCTCCATGTCTCCCCGCGCCCGCGCGACCGCGGTGGCGTGGTAGGCCCTCTCGGACTGCGCTTTGCGCGCCAGTACTGCCAATCGCTGGCGCAGGCCTTTGACCTCAAACTCGGCCTGCGCGTAGGCAATCTTGGCCAACTCGCTCTGCCGTTTGGAGACCACGCCTTCGCGCCTTGTCTCCAACTCAAGGCGCTGCGCCTCCAACGACTGCCGCTCCAATTGGGTGCGGAGCTCACGTCGCTCCTGGGCGATCTTGATGTCTGCCTGGGCCTGGCCGGCCAGCGCCTTGTCGATGTCGTCCTGCACCCGCGGTCGGGCTTCCTCACCACGGAATTCGAACCCGGCGACCGTGTCCCCCTTTTTGACCTCACTGCCGTCCGGGGGCAGATCCTGGAGCTTGATCCAGCCTGAATCACTGGACCAGCCGCCAATGCGGAACGAGTTCTGGGGTGCCCGCAGATCGGTGGCGCTGACGGGCACGACGTGGCCGGAGTACGTAAAGCCGGTGGGCACGTCGTCGGGGCTCGGCGTCACCGGGTCGGCCACGGCTTCTGCGCAGCCAACGGCGCAGACGAGGATGAGAAGCAGGATTCTCATCGCCGGTCCTCCACGATCAGACCGTCGGCGACCCGAACGAGGCGGGGTGCGGCGTTGCCGATCGCTGGATCGTGCGTGACCACAATCATCGTGAACCCGGACTCGGCCTGCAGCTCAGCGAACAGCGCGAGGATCTTGCGCGTGCCGGCGCTGTCGAGGTTTCCGGTGGGCTCGTCCGCGAGAAGGAGCTTGGGGCGGTTGGACAGCGACCGCGCGATGGCCACCCGCTGCCGCTCGCCGCCGGAGAGCTGGTTGGGGCGGTGCCCCAACCTGTGCCCGAGGCCGACGCGCTCCAGCAGCTCCGTAGCGCGGGCGTGCCGCTGCGCCGTGGGAACGTTCTGGTACTCCATGGGCAGCGCCACATTTTCCATGACGGTCATGCTGCCCAGGAGGTGGAAGCTCTGGAACACGAAGCCGATGGTCTTGCCGCGGATGCCGCTGAGCTCGTCGTCCTCCAGACGGCTTACAGGGTGCCCGGCCAGTACGTAGTCGCCGGCTGTGGGGCGATCCAGACAGCCGACGATGTTCATCAGCGTACTCTTGCCGGCGCCGGACTTGCCCATGATGGCGACATGTTCGCCGGCGTCGATTCGCAGGTCGATGCCCTTGAGGACAGGCACGGAGACTTCGCCGGTCTGGTACGTCTTCACGATGCCTTGAAGGTCCACGATGATTTCGCCCATCACCGCACCTCCAGGCCGTACTCGAGGTGCAAGGTCCCCATGGCTGCCGAGAGGCGGGCGCGCGTGACGCGGAGATCCACCTCGATTCGGCGGGCGCCGATGAGTGAGCTGTCGAGATCCCGTTGGAATCGAACCACGTCGTTGAGGGTCGAGATACCGTTCTCGTACTTGTCGACCTCCGCGCTGAGTTTGGACTCCGCGAGTTTCACCAGGCGGCGTGCCAGGGCGAGCCGTTCATGGCCAGTGTCCAGGGCGGTCAGAAGGTCGGCGACGCTGAAACGCACCTCGGACTCGGTCTCCGCGAGACGTTCCAGGGCTGCTCGCTTGTCGGAGGAGGCCCGGTCGACGGCGGCGCGGTCCGGATCCCAGGCCAGAGGCACACTGAACACCACGCCTGCACGTGCATCGACGCGCTCGCCGGCGAAGACCTGCGCCCACGTGGGGTCGTCCGCACCAGCCAGGCCGTTGAGCGCGAGGCTCGCCCGAAGGTCCAGCTGCGGCAGCGCGCGGTTGTCCTCGAACGCGAGCGCAATCTGCGCCCGACGGACGCGCAGGGTCTCGGAGATCAGAGAAGGATTTCGTTCGATCGCGGTGGCTACTGCGTCGGGGCCGGCGGGAATCTGCAGTCTGTCGTCGATGGCGAGCGCGTCCGCGGGGGTGTAGGGGCTTTCGGTGTTGGCGGCCAGCAGGCGTGCGAGGCGTCGTTGGGCCGTCAACCGTGCCTGTCGGGCGCGCGCGAGCTGGGACTCAAAGAAGACCAGGTTCTCCTCCACGACGAAGATGTCGGCCTCCGCCAGAAGGCCGCGCCTGATGTTCTCCTGGGTCGCTTCGAACTGTACCTGCGCCCGGTCGCGCGAGCGCGTCTTGATCGCGAGATCTGCATCCGCGAACGCCAACTCCCAGTAGGCGGCCTCGACGTCGACCAGCAAGCTGTTGAGGGCTGCCAGATACAATTGACGTTGAATCTCGGCATCCACGTCGGCGAGCGCGGGCTGCGTGAACGCGCCACTGCGCCAGCCCCCATCCAGAAGGCTCTGACTGAGCGCGAACAGGAGGGTGGCATCGTGCCCGGAGAGCGTCCCGGCGAGCTGCTCGGTGGCGCTCGCCGTGACCTCGGCGACGGATCCATAGGGCGTGCGCCACCTGACGCCCCCCGCGTAGTCGACCCGTCTTCGCCGTGTCGATTCGGCGAAACCGGGCAGATCACTGACGTAGTCAGCGGTCAGCTCCAGCTCGGGTGCGAAGGCGCGCCGAGCGGCGCGCGCTGAGGCAGTGCGCGCGTCGAGCCCGGCGCGATCCGCCAGAATCCCGTGGTTGTTCGTCGCCGCGTCCCGGCCGATGTCGCGCAGACCAGCCTGGGCAGCCGCGGTGCCAGGCATGAGTAGCGCGAGGGCGAGGGCGATGGCGAGCGTGCGTATCACGGGCGGGAAAATACTCGGACGTGTCGAGATATTCCAGACGACACGGGTTAATCCGTCCCGCGCGGCCGCCCGCGCCTGGCGAGGTCGACGGTTGCTCGGTGCACGCCGCCCGTCACTGTGCATCCGTGCCGCCGAGTGGTTCGAGATTGGCGCGGGAAAACCACTCGGTGCCGAAGTCCAGAAAGGCGCGGATTTTCGGCGACTCATGCCGGTTGGCGGGGTAGACGAGGTAGATGCCGCTCGGCGCGGAGATTACGCCGGTGAGAACTTTGACCAGCGAGCCCTCGGCGAAGGGCTTGGCGAGGAACGTCTCGGGCAGCAGGGCGAGCCCCAATCCCTGGACACACGCGCGGTAGATGGTGTCCAGGTCGTTGGAACGCAGCCGTCCCGACACCTGGACGCGACCGCCAGACTTGAGTTGCCAGGTGTTGCGACCGGTACCGGTGTGCACGAGACACTCGTGTTCCTTGAGCTGCTCGGCGCTCGTCGGTACGCCCGCCCGTGCGAGATAGGTAGGGGACGCGACGAGGATACGGTCTGACGAGGTCATCTTCCGCGCGAGGAGCGCTGAGTCTTCCAGGCTCCCGGCCCGGACGGCCACGTCGAAGCCCTCGGCTTCCAGGTTGACGTAGCGGTTCGTGAGGACAAGGTCGACCTCGAGCTCGGGGTGTCGCTCGAGAAACTCGATTGCGAGTGCGCCAATGAAACCACCGCCGGCGCTCTGCGGACCGGTGATGCGCAGAACGCCGCGCGGCGTGGCCTGGACTTCCTGGACTGCGTCGTCTGCCTCCGCCATCGCCTCCAGGATCTGGCGGCAGCGCGGCAGGTAGACGGCACCGGCGTCGGTCACTGTGATGCTGCGGGTCGTGCGGACGAGAAGTTGTGCGCCCAGCCGGTCTTCCAGCGCCTGGATCCAGCGGCTCAGTGTGGATTTTGGGACGTGTAGCTCGCGCGCAGCCCCGGCGAAAGTTCCGGCGTCAACCACCCGGACGAACGCGGCCATTGCGTCGCGAAGCTCCATGGCGTCAGCCGCGTGCGTCGTCGCCCTGAAGGGCGTAGACGGACCAGACGCCGTCGCGGGCTTGCTCCATGGCCTGGACTGCCGCCTCAGCTGCGCTCAGCGTCGTAATGCACGGAATGTCCATCTGGCTTGCGGCCATGCGAATGGCCCGCTCATCGTAGTGTGAGTCCCGCCCGAGCGGCGTGTTGATGACCAGCTGGATCTCACCCTTGCGCAGCATGTCGACCGCGTTGGGTGTCCCCTCGTTGACCTTGTAGACGAGCTGGGCGGGGAGACCCTCGTCAAACATGTGCAGCGCGGTTCCGCGCGTTCCCACGATCCGGAACCCGAGTTCATAGAGCCGCCGCGCGATGGCCAGCGCGGCGGGCTTGTCGTGGTCATGCACAGACAGGAACACGGTGCCTGTGCTGGGCAGGATCATTCCGGCTGCGCGAATCGATTTGAGGAAAGCTTCGCCCGGCGTGGCGCCCACGCCCATGACTTCGCCGGTGGAGCGCATCTCCGGTCCGAGCACCACATCGACCCCGGGGAACTTCCGGAACGGAAAGACCGGGGCCTTGGCGTAGTAGCGCGTCGGGACCGGTTCCTCAGTGAATCCCACCTGCTCAAGGGTCTCGCCGAGCATGAGCCGCGTGGCGAGTTTCACGAGCGGGATACCGGTGGCCTTGGCCAGGAACGGCACGGTGCGCGACGCGCGCGGGTTGACCTCGATGATGTAGAGGTCGCCGCCGCGCTCCGCGAATTGCACGTTCATCAGACCGCGCACGCCGAGCGCCAGGCCCAGCTGATGGGTGACGCGGCGCATCTCTTTGAGGACGTGGGGTTTGATGAGGTACGGCGGGTACATGCCGGAGGAGTCGCCAGAGTGGACGCCCGCCTCCTCGACGTGCTCGAGGATTCCGGCGATGACCACGTCCTTTCCATCGCACAGGGCGTCGACATCGTACTCGAAGGCGTCCTCGAGGAACTGGTCGACCAGCACAGGGCCGTCCTCTGTGGCCTGGGTCTCCACCGCGAGGTAATTGGCGACCTCGTCGTCGTTGTACAGGATGCGCATGGACTGCCCGCCGAGCACGTACGACGGGCGCATGAGCACGGGGTAGCCGATGCGGCGGGCGAGCTCGATGGCTTCCTCGCGGCTGGTGGCCATACCGCCATCGGGCTGCCGGATGCCCAGCTGCTGGCACAGCGTCCCAAACCTGCCGCGATCCTCGGCGAGGTCGATGGCGTCGGGCTGCGTGCCGAGAATTCGGATGCCATTCTCCTGCAGCGCATGCGCGAGCTTGAGGGGCGTCTGCCCGCCGAGCTGGACGATCACACCGAGAGGTTTCTCAACGCGCGCGATCTCGAGGACATACTCGAGGGTGAGCGGTTCGAAGTACAGGCGGTCCGCGGTGTCGTAGTCGGTGCTGACGGTCTCCGGGTTGCAGTTGACCATGATGGTCTCGCACCCGGTCTCCCTGAGCGCGAACGCCGCGTGGCAGCAGCAATAGTCGAACTCGATTCCCTGTCCGATGCGGTTGGGGCCGGAGCCGAGGATCATCACTTTGCGGGGATGGTCCGTCGGGGCGGCCTCGCTCAGCGACTCATACGACGAGTACAGGTAGTTGGTGAACGACTCGAACTCGCCAGCGCAGGTGTCGACGCGCAAGTAGGACGGTTCGATTCCGGCCTCGTGGCGCATCTGACGAATCTGGAGCTCCGTGCGCCCGGTCCACCGCGCCAGCGCGCTGTCGGAGGCCCCGTCGCGCTTGGCCCTCAGCAGGAGGTCGGTGGGGACGTCGGCGTTGCGGTACTCCAAAAAGCCTCGCTCCATGCGGGCCATCTCCGCGAACTGGAGCAGAAACCAGGGGTCGATGCCCGTGATGCGGTGCACGTCCTCGACGCTGCGTCCGGATCGGATAGCGCTGAACACGCCAAAGATCCGGTCCGGGCTTCCGATGGCAAGCTCGTCGTCCGTCCATTCGGTGTCGAGGGGCGGCAGCGTAATCTCGAGCGAGGCCAGCGCCTTGCGGAAGGACTCGCGGAACGTCCGGCCGATGGCCATGACCTCGCCCACGCTCTTCATCTGCGGCCCGAGGCGCGCCTCGCTGCCGGGGAACTTCTCAAAGTTGAAGCGCGGCGCCTTGACGACGACGTAGTCGAGCACGGGCTCGAAGCAGCTCGGCGTCGTCTGGGTGATGTCGTTGGGAATCTGGTCGAGCGTGTAGCCCAGCGCCAGCTTCGCAGCGATCTTGGCGATGGGAAAGCCGGTGGCCTTGCTCGCCAGCGCCGAGGACCGCGACACCCGCGGGTTCATCTCGATGACGGACAGCTTGCCG